>JAYTTA010000091.1:0-2390 GCA_043745345.1 Acetobacteraceae bacterium
CCTCGGGGCCGTTCCGGGCGCGCGAGCCCAGCAAACGAACTCTCGCCTGTATGAGATCGCTAAGGCCGGACGCCTGCGGGTCTGCATCTGGCCGCTCTATTACTCGATTGCGATGCGCGATCCGAAAACAGGGGAGCTCGTCGGCATCGACGCCGATCTGTCGAAGGAGCTGGCCAAGGATATGGGCGTGAAGCTCGAGGTCGTGGAAACCAGCTTCGGTACCTTCATCGCCGACCTACAGGCCAATAAATGCGAGATCGGCATGTTCGGCGTGGGTGCGACCATGAAGCGTGCCCAGGCGGTGGAGTTCAGCCACCCCTATTTGGTAACGAACGTCTATGCCGTGCTGCGCGATGGCGGCCCGGTCAAGGAATGGGCCGATATCGACAAAAAGGGCGTGAATGTCGTCACGACCCTGGGCAGCTACATCGAGCCGTTCATGCGCAACTACCTCAAGAATGCGACCCTCACGCCGGTGGCACCGCCGGCGACGACGCAAGCCGAGCTTATGACCCGCCGGGCAGACGTGATCATGACCGACTTTCCGAGCGCGCTCCGTATGACGAAGGAGTTCGAGGGCACGAAATTCCTGCTGCCGCCAGAGAAGCTCGCGGTCACGCCGTACGCTTACGTCGTGCCGCAGGGTGACCAAGTCTGGCTAAATTATGTGAACTTGTTCGTCGACACCATCAAGCTCGACGGCCGCCTGGCTGCCGCCGCGGAGCGGCACGGGCTGGGCCCGATCGTGGCACCGTAAGCCGGGCCGGTGGGTACCTATCGGTTTCGCTGGGACGTCATCCCCTCCAACCTCGACTTCCTGCTGTCGGGGGTGGGAATGACGTTGCTGATTTCGGCCCTGACCCTCGTGGCTGCGACGGCGGGCGGGCTGTTGATCGCCGTGCTCGCTTCGTCGCGGTTCTGGCCCGCGCGGGCCGTGGCGACCGCCTTTGGCGAGTTGATCCGCAACACCCCGATCCTCGTGCAATTGCTTTGGGTTTATTACGTGCTGCCGATCCTGTTGGACGTGCGGCTGGATGCGCTGACGGCCTGCGTCATCGGCCTGTCTATCTATTCGTCGGCCTTTATTGCGGAGGTGTTTCGCGCCGGCATTCAGGCCGTCCCGGCCGGGCACAGGGAGGCTGCGCAGGTGCTTGGCTTATCACCGGCGCAGTCGTTCGTCCGTATCGTCGCCCCACAGGCAGTGCGGACGGTGCTGCCGCCGCTGGCCGCGAATTTCGTTCAGCTCATCAAGTATTCCTCCCTGGCCGCGGTTATTTCCGTCGGCGAGGTGACCCGGCGCGGCATGGAGCTTTCCTCCAGCACCTTCCGGCCGCTCGAGATCTTTTCGTTCATCGCCGTGATCTACTTCATGATCTGCTGGCCGTTGTCGCAGGGCGTGCGATTGTGGGAGCGTAGCCTTGCCCGACGTTAGAGATGTGGCTGCCGCCCGTGCTGCGGTCGGCGCGGCCGGACAGGCCGACCTGGTTCAATGGACACTGGCCCTGGTCCGGGCGGCGTCCCCCAATCCGCCCGGAAATACCCAGGCGGCGGCGGCGGCGGCGGCGGCCATCATTCGCGCGGCCGTGCCCGATGCAGAGGTCGAAATCCTGGCCAGCTCCGGCACGGTCACGAACCTCGTCGCGCGCATCCATGGTGCGGCACCGGGGCGGCGCGTTGTGTTCAATGGCCACCTCGACACCTATCCGGTCGGTACGCTCTCATCCTGGACTACCGACCCGGCCGGTGAGTATCGCGACAGCCGCATCTACGGACGGGGCGCCGCCGACATGAAGGGGGGCATCGCCGCCAGCATCGCCGCCCTCGCCGCCCTCGCCCGCCAGCGCGAGCATTGGCACGGTGAGGCCGTCCTGACCCTGGCGGGGGATGAAGAAAGCATGGGGCCGCTCGGTTCGCGGTGGCTCATGGACCGGGTGCCGCATGCCAGCGGCGATGCTGTGATCGTCGGCGACACCGGCTCCCCCCATGTGCTGCGCTTCGGGGAAAAGGGGTTCCTGTGGGTAGAGGTGCAGGCCATCGGCCGGCCGGCCCACGGGGCGCATGTCCATTTGGGTGACAACGCGGTGGAGCAGCTGATGACTGCCCTGGCCCGCGTGCAGGCGATGGGGGGCATGGCCGTGGCCGCGCCCGAGGCCGTCAGAGCCGCCATCGCCGCGTCGAAGGCCATCTCGGAGCCATTAGCCGGCGCCGGTGAGGCAGGCGTGCTGGAACGGGTGACGGTGAACATCGGACGGATCGAGGGCGGCACCTCGACCAACCTCGTCCCCGACCGGGCGTCGGCGGGGCTGGACATCCGCCTCCCGGTAGGGGTCGCGGCCGGTGATGCCGTCGCGGCCTTGGCCCAGGCGCTCGACCTACCCGGGATCAGCCAC
>JAYTTA010000092.1:0-2387 GCA_043745345.1 Acetobacteraceae bacterium
TGACCCGCGCGGACCCGGTGCTGAAGCTGATCCAGACTGAGCTTGAACGGGTCAACGGCAAGTTCGCCCGTGTCGAGCAGATAAAGAATTTCCGGCTGATCGAGCACAAGCTGGAAGCCGAGGACCCGGAGCTGACCCCGACCATGAAGCTCAAGCGCCGGTTCGTGCACGAGAAGTATTCCGCACTGATCGAGACGATGTACGAAGACGCCTGAAACCGAGAACGAACTCAAACAACGGAGACAACCAAGATGATACGCTCTCTGCTTCTAGCGGCCGTAAGCGCCGTTGCCTTGGCCGCCAGCGCCTCCGCCGCCGATCCGGTGCGCGGCGTGTCCGACACCGAAATAACGATCGGCACCTACACCGACCTTTCGGGCGTCACCGTGATGTGGGGGGTCAACAACTCAAATTCCTATCGGATGGCGTTCGACGAGGTAAATGCGAAGGGCGGCATCAACGGCCGCAAGATCAAGTACATCGTCGAGGACAACCAATATCAGGTGCCGCGCTCGATTCAGGCGGCGAACAAGCTGATCAACAAGGATAACGTGTTCGCCATGGTCGCCAACGGCGGCACGCCGATGAACAACGCGGTGCTGCCGGAGCAGCTGGAGAAGGGCGTGCCAAACTTCTTCCCGCTGACCTCGGCGCGGTCGATGTATGAGCCGCTGCATCACATGAAGTTTGGCCTGCTATCGTCCTACTACGACGAGATGCGTGCCGGGATTAAATACTTCGTCGAGAAGAAAGGTAAAAAAGCCGTCTGCGCGATGTATCAGGACACCGATTTCGGTCGTGACAACATGAGTGGCGTCTACGACCAGATGAAGGCGATGAACCTCAAGCTGGTGGCCGAGACCACGCACAAGCCGACCGATGCCGACTTCACTGCCTCGGTCGCCAAGTTGCATGACGCCAACTGCGATATCCTGGTGATCAGCACCATCGTGCGCGACACCAACCAGATCATTTCCGCCGTGCGCAAGTCCGGCTGGGATGTCGACATCATGGGCGCGGTCGCTTCCTACGACACCGCCGTGTCCGAAGTCACCGGCGGCGCCAACGAGGGATATTACTGCGTCACCTCGTTCATCCTGGTTGGACCCGAGGACAAGCGGCTGGCGGTGCAGGAGTTCGTCAAGAACTACCATGCGCTATATGGCAAGGACCCCAACCCAGCGGCGCAGGTCGGCTACACCGGCGCGCAGCTGCTGATCCTGGCGCTGCAGAACGCGGGCCGCGATCTGACGGTCGACTCGCTGATTGGTGGCATGGAGAAGATCAAGGGCTACCACGACATCTTCGGCTCGCCGACGATCAGCTTCAGCGCCACCAAGCATCAGGGCTCGGACCAGTCATTTCTACTGCAGGTCAAAGGCGGCAAGTGGGTGCAGGTAGTTGATGGCCCGATTGGTTACGCCGAAGGCAGTTAAACAAGGCTGGGCTCTGCCTAAACTCGCCAGGAGAAGCGCTACTGGACCCGCCTGAGTTAGGTTGGGCGCTCCCGGGCGCTTCCCGGGCAGGGTCCAGGCGCAGCGCCCCTGGCCCTCCTTTCTAGAGAGACCAACCATGCCTCGCCTAGCCGGCAAGACCACCTTCATCACCGGCGCGGCCTCCGGTATCGGCCGTGCCGCCGCTATCCTGTTCGCGGCCGAGGGTGCGCGCGTCGTCGTCGCCGACATAGCATTGGATGCGGCGGAGGTGGTGGCGCAGGAGGCCTGTGCCACGGCGGCCGATGGCGGCACGGCGATCGCGCTGCGCACCGACGTCACGGAACCGGATAGCTGGCAGAAATCGCTGGCGATGGCAGTGTCACATTTCGGCCCGTTGCACGTGATCTACAACAATGCCGGCGGCTCGACCCAGGTCGATGCGACCGCGGTAGAGGTGCCACTGGAGGAATTCTGGCGCGCGATCAAGCTCGACTTGTTCGGCACCTTCCTCGGCTGCCGGTTCGGCATCCCGGAGCTGATCAGATCCGGCGGCGGCTCGGTCATCAACATGGCCTCGAACGTCGCGCTGATGGGGTTTCCCGGGCGCGACAGTTACACCGCGGCAAAGGGCGGTGTGGCCGCAATCACGCGATCCCTGGCCGTGTCGTATGCGCCGCAGAAAATTCGGGTCAACGCGATCGCGCCCTCGATCACGCAGACGCCGCGCGTGGTCGCGCTGATGGCGGCCAACGCCGGCGTGGCGCGGATCGGCGCTCGCCACCTGCTTGGCCTCGGCGAGCCGATGGATGTCGCCTACGCCGCCGTCTACCTGGCCTCGGACGAAAGCCGCATCACCACCGGCACGATCCTGCGCGTCGATAGCGGCATCACCATTTCCTGACATCGCCACATCACACCCAGCGGGAGGACTTCCATGAGTTCGTCGAGTGA
>JAYTTA010000093.1:0-2384 GCA_043745345.1 Acetobacteraceae bacterium
TCGACAGCACCCGATCTAGGTGCCGAATGTGGCGATAATTCGGCGTTTCCTGGGTTGGGTGGCGACACTGGCTTTGATGGCCGCGCGGTGGTCGGCGACCGGAACAGCGTTCGGAATGACTTGAACGAAATTTGATCCTAGAAGCAGCGGGCCGAAATCCGTTCTCACTTTGTCGTGCCATCGAAGCAGGATGCTCTGTCATGTCGCGGCTGGTCGTCGTCTCCAACCGGGTCGCCCCGATCAACGAGGGCCAGGCCAGCGCCGGAGGCCTCGCCGCCGGCGTGCTCGACGCGCTGCGCCAGAAGGGCGGCATCTGGTTCGGCTGGAGCGGCGAGATCGCGGCTACCACCTCGGCCACAATCAAGTCGCGCCAGACCGTCGGCGCCATCACGCTGTGCACCATCGACCTGTCGCGGCGCGACTACGACGAATTCTACCGCGGCTTCGCCAACGACACGCTGTGGCCGGTGCTGCACTACCAGATGAGCCTGTCGCGGTTCGACTGGAACGAGTTTTCCGGGTATCGCCGCGTCAACGATTGTTTTGCGCGCGCGCTGATGACGGAGATAGAACCCGATGACCTGATCTGGGCGCATGACTATCATATGCTGTGCCTGGCGGAGGCGCTGCGCGAGGCCGGCTGCCACAACCGCATCGGGCTTTTTCTGCACACCCCGTTCCCCGCCCCGCCGGTGTTCATGACCATCCCGGCCCACGCCGAGCTGATCCAGGCGATGTGCCACTTTGATCTGGTCGGCTTTCAGACCGAAACTGACCGCGAGGGCTTCTTCGATTATGTTCTCCGCCACTGTGACGGTAGCCGAACCCCCGAGGACGCCACCGGCCAGACCCTTTCCGCCTACAACCGCACCATCGCCACCGGCGTCTATCCGATCGGCGTCAACGTAGACGAGGTCCGCGCCCAGGCCAGCGCGCCGAACAACCAGCGCAATGCCGTCCGGCTGATGGGCGACCTCCGCCATTCCCAGCTTATCCTGTCTGTCGACCGGCTGGACTACTCCAAGGGCCTCAAGCAACGCTTCCACGCCTTCGAGCAGTTCCTGGAGGACGCACCCGCGGCCCGTGGCGGTGTCACCTTCCTGCAGATTGCACCGCCCTCGCGCGGCGACATCCAGACCTACCGCGACATCCGCCGCGAACTCGAAGCCGAGGCCGGCCGCATCAACGGCCGGTTCGCCGAAATCGACTGGATGCCGCTGCGCTACCTCAACCGCAGCTTCCCCCGCTCCGCCCTGATGCCCCTGTACGCCCTCGCCGACGTCGGCCTGGTGACGCCGCTGCGCGACGGCATGAACCTGGTCGCCAAGGAATACGTCGCCGCCCAAGACCCCGAAGACCCCGGCGTGCTGGTGCTGTCGCAGTTTGCCGGCGCCGCCTGCGAACTCGACGCGGCATTGCTGATCAACCCCTACGACGTGGTCGGCGTCGCCATGACACTGGACCGCGGCCTGTCGATGCGGCTGGAGGAACGCCAGGAACGCCAGGTGGCGATGATGGCCGTCATGCGCCGCAACAGCCTGGACGCCTGGCGCGACCGGTTCACCCGTGACCTTTCTGAATTCAACCAAAAGTAAAATTAAATTTTTACGGTTCCGTCAAAGTAGAATATCTCCTAGGGAAACTCATCTTAATTCAGGCTAAAAAAACTTTAATGCATAGTAGATGGCTCCCTTCTTCGGTGATCGGCTCGGCCGCGCTTGGCTGGTCGGCCATGGTGCAAGCGGCGCCTCCGACCTTCGACTTCGGCGTGCTCGGTGCCGGCGGCGGTTCCGTTTCCAACACGGACGCGATCGGCCCGTCCGCGACCTTCACCAGCGGCGGCTTCTCCGTGGTTGCCAAGGCTTACCACGCCGCCTCCAGCCCCGGCATCGCGGTATCGCTGACGCAGCGCACCCTGGCCTAGCTCGACGCCGATGAGGCCAGTCTCGGCATCCTGTCGGCACCACGCATGAGATCGGCATCAACGAGGCGCTGGTGCTCGATTACGCCGACGTGCTGGCCAAGGGCGGCCACCTGACCAGCATCCTGATAGGCTCCGAGCAGACCAATTCGTCCGGCGGCTTCGAGACCTTCACGGTGCTGTCGTCAAACAACGCGACCGACTATGCCACCGGCCTCGGCGGCACCCTGGTTCGCTCCAGCACCTCCACCGACGCGACCGCAGGCTTCACGACGGTCAGTCTGTCGAGCTTCGCCACTAACCGCTACGTGACGGTGATCCATAGCCTCAGCGCCACCTCGGCCGGCGGTTCGACCAACGACATCACGCTCGGCACCACGGTCGCCAACGTGCCGGTTTCCGAGCCCGCATCCCTGATCCTGCCCGGCGCCGGCCTGATCGGCCTGACCTCGCTGGGCCGCCG
>JAYTTA010000094.1:0-2384 GCA_043745345.1 Acetobacteraceae bacterium
GCAGCGTCGAGCGATGTAACGGCACATGGTGCTATCAATTCTACGAAACTTGCGACCTGTCAATCAGCGTTGAATAGTTTCCAGGTAACAGCGTCCAAAAGTTTCCACTTGGTCAGGCTGATTTTGGCTGTTTCTTGCGCTGTTTGAGGCGGAACGAATCGTTACCGGTTTCGAGGATATCGCAGTGGTGGGTGATGCGATCGAGCAAGGCTGTGGTCATTTTGGCATCGCCAAAAACCGTCACCCATTCGGCAAAGGACAAATTCGTGGTGACGATCAGCGAGGTCTTCTCGTAAAGCTGACTGATCAGGTGGAAGAGCAACGCGCCGCCGGAGGCCGGGAACGGCAGATAGCCCAATTCGTCGAGGATCACGGCGTCGGTCTGCACCAGTTGCCGGGCCATATTCCCGGCTTTTCCCTGCTGTTTCTCCCGCTCCAACTGGTTCACCAGATCGACGGCGTTAAAGAAGCGCACGCGCTTGCCCTGATGGATGGCGGCCACGCCCAAAGCCGTCGCCAGATGAGTCTTCCCGGTGCCCGTTCCGCCCACCAGGATCAGGTTATGGGCGGTCTCCATAAACCCGGCGCTCGCCAGTTGCTGGATTTGCGCCTGCGGCAACGGCGTTTCCGCCCAATCGATCCCCGTCAGATCCCGATGCACCGGGAACCGTGCCGCCTTGAGCTGATACCGCAGGCTGCGAACCTGCCGATCAGCCAGTTCAGCCTCGATCAGCCGATCCAACCAGGCCTCGGGTTGCATCGGCCGCCGCGGCCCCTCGGCGAGAAGCTCGCTCCAGGCTGTCGCCATCCCATACAGATGTAGCGCGCTGAGTTGAGCCAGGCGGTCAATGCCAATGGGTTTAATGGAGGACATGGCTGACCTCGCGCAAATGGTCGTAGCGACCGCAATCGGCGAGCGGTTCGATCTGGAGCTTCAACATGTCGGGCACGTTCAGCATGATCGGTTGCCCCGGCGCGACCAGCCGACGCATCTCGTTCAGCACGACGGATGCAGTGACGACGGTGCCGTCCAGAACCAGTTCACAGGCCACTTCCAGCACGTCCAGACCGACGTCACGGGCCATCATCAGCAATTCGACGAAGACCCGGTCACCCTTGGGCTGTTTGAGAATGCGATCGCGCACCAGCCGAATGGAGTTCGGCAGATCCCAATCGAGGAACGGCACGCCATTGCGCAACGCGCCGGGTTTGCGTTCCAATATCGGCAGGTAATGCCAGGGATCGCAGATCAACTGATCCCGCCCGAAGCGGCGCGCATGTTCGGCGATCACCGCCCCGTCAGCCACGACGCGCACCTCGCTCGCCGTGCCGCGCACCGATACCGCACGACCGGCAAACGCCGCCGGAACGCTGTAGCGGTTGCGGTCCAGCACCACGAGGCAGGTGCTGGAGACGCGCAGCATATGCTCCACATACCCATCGAAGGCCGCGGTGATCCGCCGCAAAGCAAGCTGCTCGGTAATGAAGCAAGCGGCGATCGATTGCTCCGGGGTCACAGGATGCTTGCGTGCCGCCAGCTCCCGGCAGCGCGTGGCCAACCATGCGTTCAGCGCCTCAAAGCTGGCAAACCGCGCCAGTGGGGTGAACAGCCATTCCCGGATGTTGCCGACCTGGTTCTCAACCTGCCCCTTCTCCCAGCCTGAGGCCGGGGTGCAGGCGACCGGCTCGAACAGATAATGGTTGGCCAGCACCATGAAGCGGCGATTGAACAGGCGCTCCTTGCCGGTGAAGATCGTGTCCACGACCGCCTTGAGGTTGTCATAGATCATGCGCAGGGGCACGCCGCCGAAGAAGGCAAACGCCCGGTTATGCGCATCGAACACCATCTCCTGCGTCTCGCGCGGGTAAGCCACGACGAACATCTGGCGGCTGAATGCCAGGCGGAAATGCGCGACCTTGATGGTTTGCATGACGCCGCCGAGTTCGACATGCTCGTGGCTCCAATCGAACTGGCAGGCCTCGCCGGGCGCAAACGCCAGCGGAACGAAGGCGTCGGTGAGGGCGGGGCCGGATTTGGCTGCCTTCCAGCGTTGCACATACCGCTGCACGCTGTCGTAGGCGCCGCGATACCCTTCGGCCTGCAAGCCCTCGAACAACCGGCGCGCGGTGCGCCGCTGGCGCTTGGGCAGCAGGCGTTCGGTCCGCAACCACGCTTCCAGCGTCTCCTCGAACGCCCCCAGCATCGGGGTCGGCTGCTTGTGCCGATGATAGACCGGTTCGGACTGGGTTCGGCAATGCTTGCGAACGGTCGGGCGAGACAGTTTAAGGTCACGCGCGATCGAGCTGATGCTCTCCTTGCTGATCAAGTGACGGCGCCGGATCTCGGCAATCATATCCATAAACAACACCCCAGATTCTCCAGC
>JAYTTA010000095.1:0-8732 GCA_043745345.1 Acetobacteraceae bacterium
CGCCGGCGTCGAGTACAAGGTCGGGAAATTCCCGTTCACCGCCAATGGTCGCGCCCGCGCGATGGGCGACACCGAGGGCTTCGTCAAATTGCTTGCCGACGCCCATACTGACCGGCTGCTCGGCGCCCACATCTTGGGACCGGACGCCGGCACCCTGATCGCCGAGCTGGCGACGGCGATGGAGTTCGGCGCCTCGGCCGAGGATGTGGCGCGCACCTGTCACGCTCACCCAACCCTCAATGAGGCCGTCAAGGAAGCCGCTCTGGCGGTCGCGGGCCGGTCGTTGCATATCTGAAACGATGAGCACCCTCGGCCTAACCATGGGTGACCCCGCCGGCATCGGCGGCGAGCTCACTTTGGCCGTCTGGCTGGCCCGCCGCGCAACCGGGCCGGTGTTCGTGGCGTTGGACGACCCGGATCGCCTGGCTTCGCTGGCGCGGGGACTTGGCTGGGAAGTTCCGATCCGAACCGTCTCCTCCGTCGTCGAAGCCGGCCAGATATTCACGGATGCCCTGCCGGTGCTGCCCATACGGCTGACCGCACCGGTCACCGCGGGCCGGTCCGATCCGGCCAACGCCCCCGCCGTGCTACGCTCGATCGAGCAGGCGGCGTCCCTGGCGATGTCCGGAAACATCGGTGGCATCGTCACCAACCCGATTCACAAGGCGGCACTCTACGCCGCCGGTTTCTCGCACCCCGGCCACACCGAATACCTGGCCGAACTCACGCACGCGAAAAACCCGCCGGTGATGATGCTGGCCTGTCCGGCGCTGCGGGTGGTGCCGGTCACCATCCACGTCTCCCTGTCCCGCGCCATCGCCATGCTGAAAACGGATGCCATCGTGATCACGGCACGCATCACCGCCGCGGCCCTTCAACGTGATTTCGGCATCGTTGAGCCGCGTCTGGCGATCGCCGGCCTCAATCCCCACGCTGGCGAGTCAGGCACGCTCGGCAAGGAGGAACTGGAGATCATCGTGCCCGCGATAGAAATCCTTCGCGCCGAGGGACACGACGTGACCGGACCGTGGTCACCAGACACGATGTTCACCGCCGACGCCCGTGCCCGCTACGATGTCGCGATCTGCATGTACCACGACCAGGCGCTGATCCCGTTGAAGACGCTCGACATGCACCACGGTGTCAACGTCACCTTAGGGCTGCCGATCGTGCGTACTTCGCCCGACCACGGCACCGCCTTCGACATCGCCGGGCGCGGCGTCGCCGATCCGTCTAGCCTGATCGCTGCCCTTGACCTCGCGGCGCAACTCGCGGCACGCCGGGCCTCCGTCTAGCTGGCGCGCGCCTCGATCACCGATACCGGCGAGGCGGTCGGCGTTATGCTGGTGATCGTGAGCCCGGCCGCGGCCAGCAGCGTGCGAAATTCTGGTTCTGTGCGTTCGCGCCCACCCGGCCCGACCAGCATCTCAAGGTCGAGCAGGAACGGCTCCACCAAGCCAGGCGCGGCGTGCTCCGGCATGACGCGTTCCAGGATCAGCAGGGTGCCATCGGCTGGCAGCGCCTGGCGGCATTGTTTGAGCAGCGCCACAGCTCGATCGTCGTCCCAGTCATGTACGACCTGCTTCAGCAGGATGGCGTCGGCGCTACTCGGTACAGCTTCGAAAAAATCGCCTTGGGTGCACGCGCAGCGATCGGCCACGCCGTGCCGTTCCAGCACTGGTCCGGCGCCGGCCACGACATGGGGCAGGTCGAACAGTATGCCACGCAGCGTCGGCGTCGCCGCCAGCACGCTGCCAAGCATCTCGCCGGTGCCGCCGCCGACATCCATCAGCATGCCGAATTTCGAAAAATCGAAGGCGGCCAGCACCGCGCGTGCCTGCAGCACCGTGAACGCGCGCATCGCGTCGTTGGCGATCGCGGTGTCCGCCGTGTTGGAGGCATAGTGCCCAAATATCGTCTGGCCGGGCGGGCGGTCGATCGCCGGCGCGCCAGTGCGCAGCGAGCGCATCAGGCCCGACCAGATCTCCCAACGCTGCGGCCCTGCCAGGAACAGCACGCCGGCGCGCATCGAGCGCGGATGGTCGGCGCGCAGCCGATCTCCGATTTCGGTCAGGGCAAAGCGGCCATCCGAGCCCTCGGTGAACACGCCCGCTGCCGCCAACGCGCGCAGCAGCCGGTGAAGCGCGTTCGGATGGGTCGATGTCAGGCCGGCGAGGTCCACGCTGGCCATCGCGCCGCCGACAAGGTGATCGGCCAGCCTGAGTTCCGCCGCGGCATACAAGGCGCGAGAACTCCGCATCGCCATCGCCATCTGGCGCAGCAACACGCCGGGATCAGGATCAGGCGCGACTGAAACTGGATCGCTCATGGTAATGACCGTAGCATCGGCGATACGGTGTGACCAGTTCAATTGCATCACAATCGGACTTGCGACCGAAACGGATGCTGCGCCCGCGTGATCGCCAAAGGAATGCCATGACCCAAATCAACTTTTGTCCGCCGACCGACAGGCTGCTTCCGGGCAGCCAGACCCCATGAGCCCCCGACCGCTCAGACTTGGCGTGAACGTCGATCATGTCGCGACTGTCCGGAACGCCCGCGGCGGTGCTCATCCCGACCCGTTGGAAGCGGCCAAGGCCGCGATCCGCGCCGGCGCCGATGGCATCACCATCCATCTGCGTGAGGATCGCCGCCATATCCGCGATACCGACCTCGCCCGGTTCATGGCCGAGCTTGACGCGCCGGTGAACCTTGAGCTGGCGGCAACCGAGGAGATGATCCGCATCGCCGTCGCCGCGCGGCCGCCCGCCGCCTGCATCGTGCCGGAAAAACGCACTGAGGTGACAACCGAGGGCGGCCTGAATGTCGCCGGACAGATCGAGACGCTGCGCCCAATGGTGGCCGCCCTGTCCAAGGCCGGCATCCGTGTGTCGCTGTTCATCGATCCCGACCCAGCCCAGCTTCGTGCCAGCGCCGAGATTGGCGCCGCGGTCGTCGAGTTGCATACCGGCGCCTATGCCGAGGGCCGCCCCGGCGAGCTGGAACGGCTGCGCGACGCCGCAACATTGGCCGTAACACTTGGTCTGGAATGCCATGCCGGCCATGGCCTGACCTTCGACAACGTGTCCGCGGTCGCGGCGCTGCCTGAACTTCGGGAGCTTAACATCGGCCATTTCCTGATTGGAGAGGCGATCCTCGACGGGCTGCCAACGGTCGTCGCACGCATGAAACGGCTGATGGAACTGGCCCGTGTCTGACGCTCGGCGGGTCGCGCTGGTTACCGGATCGACCTCCGGCATCGGCGAGGCCATCGCCCACCGGCTATGCGCCGACGGTTTTTTTGTGGTCTTGCATTCGCGGTCCTCGATCGCAGCCGGCGAGGCTTTGGCGAAAAAACTGAACCATGCCAGCTATATACAGGCCGACCTTGCCGATCCGACGCAGGCCGAAAAGCTGATCCGCGATACCGTCGCACGCCACGGAAGGCTCGACGTGCTGGTCAACAACGCCGGCATTTCCGGCATTGTGCCGCACGCCGATCTGCGCGCGGCGACGCCGGAGATGTGGCGGCGCATCTTCGACACCAACGTCATCGGCCCCTGGATGCTGATCACCGAGGCCGAGGCCATCCTGCGCGCCGCCTCCACTGAAACCAGGCCGTCGGCGATCGTCAACATCACCTCCCATGCCGGCGTGCGGCCAAAGGGTGCGTCTATCCCGTATGCGTCAAGTAAGGCGGCACTGAACCACATGACCAGGCTGCTCGCGGTGTCACTAGCGCCGGCCATCCGCGTCAATGCCGTCGCCCCCGGCCTGGTCGATACGCCGATGACCGCGGCCTGGACGGAAATGCAGGATATTTGGAAAGTCCGCGCGCCAATGCGCCGGGCCGCGCAACCCGCGGATATCGCGGCAATCGTTTCCATGCTGGTTGCCTCCGACTATCTGACCGGCGAGGTCATCCTGGCCGATGGCGGCTTTAATTTGACCTGAGGCTGGATGCCGTAGGCTCGAAAGCTTGGGACTCTGTCCCAAATCCCGTCAAGGGGCGGAGCAGGCAAAGGTTCCGGCTGGCCGCCTTCGGCCAGTTGGAATGCCTGCGGAGGGCGTCGCCCCTTTGAACCCCTTTCCAAGGTTGGACGTATTGGGGCGCTACCCCGGCGAGGTTTACGGCGGAGCCCCATGCTTCTGGTCATTCCAACCGCCCGCGCGGGTGCGAATTCCGCCACACCTCCATCAGTCGCGTCGGATCGACGGCGGTATAGCGCTGCGTGGTCGACAGGCTGGCATGGCCGAGAAGGTCCTGGATCGAGCGCAGGTCGCCGCCGGCCGCAAGCAGATGGGTCGCGAACGAATGGCGAAGTGCATGTGGCGTGGCATGTTCGGGCAGGCCATTCAGCCGGCGAAAGTTTCGAAGTGTCCGCTGCGCTACCGCTGCATCCAGTCGTTTGCCGCGCGTGCCCAAAAACAACGGGCTGGCGGGCTGGCGATCCGGATGGTGGCGCAGCCAGGCGGCGATGACGTCGGAAACCACCGGCAGAACCGGCACGATGCGCTCCTTCGATCCCTTGCCCGTCACCCGCAGCACAGAGTCGCCGGATTTCGGTACGTCGGAGATATTGAGCGCCAGCGCCTCGGCGATGCGCAGGCCGCAGCCGTAAAGCAGGGTGAACAGCGCGATGTCGCGGCACTGGGTGGCCGCGACGTCTGACATGTCGCCGATCTCCCTGGCCACGATGCTGGCCTGCGTCACCGTCAGTGCGCGCGGAATTGGCGCCCGCGCCCGCGGTGTCGCCAGCAGCCTGATCGACGCGTTGGCTGTGCCATGGCGGCGCTCCAGGTAGCGAAAGAAGCTGCGTACTGCCGACAGATGCCGCGCACGGGTGGCATTGACGGCACCCTCGGCAGCCATGCTTGCCAGCCACGCGCGAAAATCGGCCGGTCGTAAACCGCCAAGAGCCGCATGATCAGGCTCCTGTCCAAGATGGCGGGTGAGGAAGCCGAGGAAACCGGCCAGGTCAGTACCGTAGGCTTCTACCGTCAGAGGGGAGGCGCGGCGCTCCTGCGCCATCCAGTCCAGAAAAAGTCGTCGAAGCTCGTCGCCGGTCACGTCACCGGCCGAGGGCCGCCGCTATGGCGCGGCCAAGGAATGCCAGCGCGCCGCTGCCCTGCGACGGATCAAGCGCGCGGGTGTCGCGTGTCGCCAGCGCCAGCAGGGCCGGCGGCCCGGCGCCCGGAATGCGTACCAGCGCGTCGAAGCTTGCCAGGCCGGCGGCCTCGCCATGCAACATGCGCGTTTCGGCGGGTCCAGTCCGGAACGCCACGTCGCGCCCGTCGAGCAGCATGTTGACGACGCCAAGCGGCAATTCCCGCGCGCCTGGCATCAAGGTGCCAGGCGGCAGCGGCTCGGCGCACAATGCCGCAGCATCAATGCGTAGGATGCCACCCAGCTCGGCGTTGACGCATTCCGCCGGGTCGCCCGACCGGATCAGCGCCAGCACCGCATCCTGCACCCGCGCAGCCAGCCCCGCGGCAGCCCGTCCGGCCGCGAGCACGTCGTCGGCACGCTCCGCCATCAGCGCCGCATCCTGGCGCGCCAGCTGCAGCATCATCGCCATGTGGTCGGTCAGCGCTTCGCCATGCATCCGCTTGGGCGGTGCCAGCACGCGATACAAGTCCGGCTGCTCGGCCAGCCATCCGGGATTGGCGCGCAGGAAAGCTGTCACCGCCAACGGGTCGATTTCCGACGCGGCAGGGACCTTGGCGGGGACCTTAGCCAAATGGCGCGGCCGACAGGTTATGACCTATACACAGGGACATGCACGGAATCCGGGTTGGGGCTACGCCAGGCGGCGACGCGGGTTGCAGACAGACCGGCGGGAACGTCGAAACAGGCACACGGGACGAGTCATACAGGATGTTGGGCGACGACAGGAAGCGACGGTTCAGATTACCTGTCCTGCTACCCTATCCATTTCCCGGGCCGTTCGACTACTCGGTGCCTGACGCCGTCGAATTTTCCGGCATCTCGGCTGGCGATGTCGTGCTGGTGCCGCTCAACGGCCGGCCGGAATTCGGCGTGGTGTGGGACGGCGAGCCGGCATCCGGGCTGGCCGACAGCCGGTTGAAGCCGATCTCGGCGCGGATCGACACGGTACCGGTCGCGGCCCCGATGCGCCGGCTGATCGACTGGATCGCCGCCTATACCCTGGCGCCGCCCGGAACGGTGCTCGCCATGGCGTTGCGGGTGATGCGCCACGACACCACCCCACGCATGGGCCCGCGCACCGGTTGGCTGGCGGCTGTCAATCCGCCGCCGGGTCGCCTGACGCCGGCGCGCTCGCGGGTCATGGCCGTGCTCGCCGAACATCATCAGCCGTTATCCGGTGCCGAATTGGCAAGGCTCGCCGGCACCGGCGCCGGCACGGTGCGCGGCATGGCGGACGCCGGGCTGCTGGTCGCGGCAAATTTGGCGTTCGCGACCCCGTTCCACGCGCCTGATCCCGACCATCCCGGCCCCGCGCTGTCAGCTGACCAGGCGGCGGCGGCGTTCAGCCTGCGCCAGGCGGTGGCTGCGAAAGGCTTCTCTGTGACCCTGCTCGACGGCGTCACCGGGTCGGGCAAGACCGAGGTTTACCTAGAGGCCATCGCCGAATGCCTGCGCGCTGGCCGGCAGGCGCTGGTGCTGCTGCCGGAGATCGCATTATCGTCGCAGTGGCTCGACCGGTTCGAGGCGCGGTTCGGCGTCGCTCCTGGCGTCTGGCACTCCGATCTCTCCTCGCGCCTGCGGAAAACAACCTGGCAGGCGGTGGCTGAGGGCACCGCGCCGGTGGTGGTCGGCGCCCGCTCGGCGCTGTTCCTGCCGTTCCCGGATCTAGGCCTGATCGTCATCGACGAGGAGCATGAGACCGCGTTCAAGCAGGAGGAGGGCGTGGTCTACAACGCCCGCGACATGGCGGTTGTGCGCGCCCGGCTGGAAGGTGCGCCGGCGGTGCTTGTTTCGGCGACGCCAAGTCTAGAGACCGTTGCCAACGTCGAGGCGGGACGTTACGCGCGCCTGCTGCTGCCATCGCGCCATGCCGGCGCCAGCCTGCCGACCGTGTCCGCGATCGACCTGCGCCAGCACCCCCCGGCGCGGGGAAAATTCCTGTCGCCGCCGCTGATCGCCGCGATCAACGACGCGCTGGACCGCGACGAGCAGGCGATGCTGTTCCTTAACCGCCGCGGCTACGCGCCGCTGACTTTGTGCCGCAACTGCGGTCATCGCATGGAGTGTCCGAACTGCAGCGCCTGGCTGGTCGAGCACCGCGCTAGAAGAATCTTGCAGTGCCACCATTGCGGCCATACGCTGCCGATCCCCGAGATCTGCCCGGTCTGCGCCGTCGCCCACAGCCTGACCCCGGTCGGCCCCGGGGTGGAGCGCATAACCGAGGAAGCGGCTTTGCTGTTCCCCACTGCCCGCCGGCTGGTGATGGCCAGCGATACCATGCCCGGACCGCACGCCGCCGCCGCCGCCGCAAGGTCGATCGCAGACCGGGAAATAGACATCATCATCGGCACCCAGATCGTCGCCAAGGGCTGGCACTTCCCGCATTTGACCCTGGTCGGCGTGGTCGATGCCGATCTCGGCCTCGGCGGCGGCGACCTGCGCGCCGCCGAGCGCACGGTGCAGCTGCTGCACCAGGTCGCCGGCCGCGCCGGCCGCGCGGAGGCCCCCGGCCACGTGCTGCTGCAGACCTTCTCGCCCGAGCACCCGGTCATGCAGGCCCTGGTCGCCGGCGACCTCGATACCTTCATGGCGCGGGAAGCGGCACTGCGCCGTCCCGGCCACTGGCCGCCGTTCGGCCGGCTGGCCGCGGTGATCGTCAGCGCCGCCCGGCCGGACCAGGCCGAAAAACTCGCCCGCGAGTTGGGCCGCGCAGCACCGGCCGGCGACGGCATGGAGATCCTCGGCCCGGCGCCGGCACCGCTCGCCATCCTGCGTGGCCGCCACCGGCATCGGCTGCTGCTGAAAACCCGCCGCGACGTCGCGGTGCAGCCGATTCTTCGCGAGTGGATATCGCGGGTGAAGGTGCCGCACGGCGCGCGGGTCGATATCGATGTGGACCCGGTTTCTTTTCTCTGATGCAGTCAGCCAGCCCGAAGCATGGCGATGCCCACATAGGCATGAATGCGATTGTCTGTGGTGACCAACGTCAGCCCGGTACGAAGCGTCTGGGCCACTAGCAACCGAGCGAAGGGATCGGTGTGGTCCCAGTCGAGTCCGCCGGCCGTCTCGGCATCGATCGGCAAGATGGGCAGGGCATAAAACCCGTTGGTATCGATCGCGGCGGCAGGTGAGCCCCGGAACGGCAGCTTCCCCAACCGCCGCTTGATTGCGATCTCCCAAACTGAAACAGCACTTACAAAAACCCGATTATCCGGATTGGCGATGGCTATCGAAACTCGGGAATTCAAGACCAGATCGCCACGGTCCCACCAAGAGAAGACACGCGTGTCGAGCAGCAGGTCCAATTGAACTCAGCCTTCAAACAGCGCCTGGATTTCGGCATCCGCGGCATCAAAATCCGCGGGTATCAGCCCGACCCCCATGGTATGGGCGGGCACGCGCATCACGCCACGTTGAGCAATCGGACCCAATTTAGCCAGCGGCACGCCGTTCTTCGAGATGACGAACTCGTCGCCCTTAGCCGCTTGGTCAACAAGGCTCGAAAGGCGGGTTTTGGCATCATACAGGCTGACGAATTCGGTCACTACGAGCTTTCCTTGAC
>JAYTTA010000096.1:0-2377 GCA_043745345.1 Acetobacteraceae bacterium
GGCCCCTGCTCCGGCACCCCGGCCGCGATGCGCCTTGACGCAAAGACCGCGTTGCCGTTCTCCCAGCCTGCCGCCTCGGCCTTGGGGGCGATGACACGGGTGCCAAGCCCCCCGGCACGCGGATCTGCATGGGCGATGCCAACAGACGCTTCCGCCTCACTCCAGCCCACAGTATGAGTTTCCCGCAGGTCGTCGATCTCGACGGCGGCCCGCAGGCGATACATTTTCATGCGCTTCAGAAACGCGTCGGCGACGGACTGGTCGACATCGAGCCAGAAGGCGTCTTCGGCCCAGCCGCTGAGGCCCTCGGCCTGCACCTTGCCCTGGGGCGAGAGCAGCGCCCACCAGACGGCCGGGCCGGGCTCGGCCAGGAGCCGCCCGGTGACCACGTCGAACAGCAGCTTTTGCGCTTCAGGTCCGGAGAACCGGAAGGCAGCGCGGGTGGGGCGGAGCAGGATGGTCATTTTTCACCGTGTCATTCCCGCGACGGCGGGAATCCAGTATGCCCAAAGGACGAAAGGTGATGGACACATGGCGCACTACGAGACGATCTTCAAGAACGGCACGCTGGTCAATCAGGATGGCGTGCACGAGGCCGATATCGGCGTCGTCGCTGGGCGGATCGCGGCGCTGGGCGATCTTGGTGCCTCGAGTGCAGACACTATTGTCGATTGCACCGGCCTCCACCTCCTCCCCGGGGTGATCGATACGCAGGTGCATTTCCGCGAGCCGGGGCTGGTCCATAAGGAAGATCTGGAAAGCGGGGCGCGCGCGGCGGTGCTGGGTGGCGTGACCGCGGTGTTTGAGATGCCCAACACCAAGCCGAACACCGATTCGGCCGACGCGATCCAGGAAAAGCTGATGCGGGCGCATCACCGGATGTGGTGCGACCATGCCTTTTATGTCGGCGCGACCAACCACAATGCCGCCGAACTGGCCGAGCTGGAGCGCCTGCCGGGTACTGCTGGGGTGAAAATCTTTATGGGTGCCTCCACCGGGGACCTGTTGGTTTCAGAAGATTCGTCGCTGGCCGAGGTGCTCGCCTCGGGTCATCGCCGCGTCGCGATCCATGCCGAGGACGAGGCGCGGATGAACGCGCGCGTCGGCGAGCGCGTGACCGGGGACGCCAGTTCGCACCCCGTATGGCGCGACGACGAGAGCGCGTTGCTGGCGACGCGGCGCGTCCTCGCGCTGGCGCGAGCGGCGCGGCGGCGGATCCATGTGCTGCACGTGACGACCCCGGCCGAACTGGAATTGCTCGGGCAGAACAAGGATATCGCGACGTGCGAGGTGACGCCGCAGCATCTGACGCTCGCGGGCGAGGAGGCCTATCCGCGGCTCGGCACGCTGGCGCAGATGAACCCGCCGATTCGGTCGGGCGCGCACCGCGACGGCCTGTGGCACTGGTTGCAGCAGGGCGTGGTTGATATCCTCGGGTCCGACCATGCGCCGCACACGGCGGAAGAAAAAGCCAGGACCTATCCCGACAGCCCGAGTGGCATGCCCGGCGTCCAGACGATGCTGCCGCTAATGCTCAACCACGTGGCGGCGGGTCGCACGACCCTGGCGCGGGTGATCGACCTGACCAGTGCGGGCCCGCAGCGCGTTTTCAACATCGTCGGCAAGGGGCGGATCGCGGTCGGCTATGATGCCGATTTCTCGATCGTCGACCTGAAGGCGCGCTGGACGATCACCGACGACTGGCTGGCGTCGCGCTGCGGCTGGTCGCCGTTCACGGGGATGGAGATCACCGGCAAGCCGATGGGCACGATCGTGCGCGGTCACCGCGTGATGTGGGACGGCGCGTTGGCCGATGCGGCGATCGGCGAGCCGATCCGTTTCGAGGGCGTGGAGTTCGGGTGAGGGCCTGAGATGAAGATGATCGGACTGATCGGCGGGATGAGCTGGGAAAGCTCTGCCGAATATTATCGCATCATCAACCAAGGCGTGCGCGATCGGCGCGGGCCGACGGCTTCGGCCCGCAGCCTGTTATGGTCCTTCGACTTTTCCGAGATCGAGCGGTTGCAGCACGGGAGCGACTGGCCCGCGCTGACTGAGCGGATGATCGATGCGGCGCAGCGGCTCGAAGCGGGAGGTGCGGAGATCCTGTTGATCTGCACCAACACGATGCATCGCATGGCGGAAGCCGTGCAGGCGGCAATATCCGTTCCCGTGTAGCACATCGCCGATCCTACTGCGGCTTCCGATGATCCCGCGCAGGGATACCGACGTGATCACGCGCACCATTCCGATCTGATCCCGCGCGGGGTTCCGATCTGATGCCGCGCACGGCACAGAGCCATAATCGACATGATTTACGTTCACGGGTTTGGTAATCTCGTCAAGCGGCCTGAGGGTTCGGGCGTCGCAGAGAGTC
>JAYTTA010000097.1:0-8706 GCA_043745345.1 Acetobacteraceae bacterium
GAGCATGCGGTCGGCAGCAACCTGACCAAGCTTTCCGAGCGCCGGCTCGGCACCGATATCGCCGACATCTCCAACCTCGACCAGAACAATCAGCTTTTCGCCCGTGACGACCGGCGGCGGATGTTCAACCTCGGCAACCAGTTGTGGCACTCGGACAGCTCGTTCCGCGCCATCTCGGCCAAGTTTTCCTTGCTCTCCGCGCGCCAAATTCCGTCCTCCGGCGGCAACACCGAGTTCGCCGACATGCGTGCCGCCTATGACGGGCTGGACGACGCGACCAAGGCCGAAATCGAGGATCTGGTGACCGAGCATTCGCTGCTCTACTCGCGCGGCCTGCTCGGCTTCTCCGATTTTTCGGAGGAGGAGAAAGTGATGTTCACCCCGGTTCGCCACCGCCTGGTCCGCACCCATCCAGTCACCGGACGGAAATCGCTGTTCCTATCGTCCCATGCCGGCAGCATCCTCGGCTGGCCAGTGCCCGAGGCGCGGGCGTTCCTGCGCGACTTGGTGGAGCACGCGACACAGGAGAAATACCGCCACGCCCATGCCTGGCGGCAGTGGGACCTGGTGATGTGGGACAACCGCCAGACCATGCACCGCGCCCGGCGTTATCCAGAGACGACGGAAATTCGCGACATGCGCCGCACCACGGTCGCCGGCACCCACCCGACGGTCGAGCAGGCGCAGGCGGCGTGAGCGTGGAAAACACGCGCTGGAAGCGCCGCCCCGCCGGATCGACCTGGGGCGACTGGGGTCCAGACGACGAGCTCGGCCGGCTCAACCTACTGACGCCCGAAAAGGTGCTGCAGGGCATCGCCGAGGTGAAAATCGGAAAGACGTTCTGCCTGTCGCTGCCCCTGGATTATCCCGGCGGCGCGGTACTCAACCCGCGGCGCCATCCGCCGGTGCTGTCGCCGACGCAGCGCGGCGGAAAGTTCAACATGAACTACCCGCTGCGGTGTGAGGACCCGACGCTGATCGACGTAATCAGCGACGACAAGGTGCTGCTGACGCTGCAGTACTCGACTCAGTGGGACACCCTGGCCCATGTCGGCGCCAGCTTCGACCTGGACGGCAACGGCCAACGCGTCGATTGCTACTATAACGGGTTTCGCGCGGGGACCGACGTGGTCGGGCCGATCCTGTATCTGGGCGACCAGGAGATCGCGGTCGATGCGCCCTCGGGCGCGCGGCATCTCGGCGTCGAGAACATCGCCGTGACCTGCGTGCAGGGCCGCGGCGTGATGATCGACCTTGAGGCGTATTTCGGCCGGTCCGGCAAGATCGTTGATTACGACGACCTGATGATGGTGATGGAGAAGGACCGCGTCGTCGTCGAACCCGGCGACTTCGTCTGCATCCGCACTGGCTTCGCCCAGGCATTGCTGGAGATGAAGAAGCAGCCCAACCCGGCCGAGCTATTTTCCACGACATCGTCGCTGGATGGGCGCGATCCCCGGGTGTTGCAGTGGATCACCGATAGCCAGGTTGTCGCGCTGTTCGCCGACAATTACGGCGTCGAGGCAACGCCGGCGCGGCCGTGCCTGGATGACCTATGCGCGTTGCTGCCACTGCATAATCATTGCCTGTTCAAGCTTGGAGTTTACCTGGGTGAAATGTGGTACCTTTCCGAATTAGCCGACTGGCTGCGGGCGAACAGCCGGACGCGGTTCTTGCTGACGGCGCCGCCGTTGCGGCTGCCGGGGGCGGTTGGCTCGCCGGCCACGCCGGTGGCCACGGTTTAGGGTCTGTTGAGACTCAGGGATTACCTTGACCACGGCGTCCGTGATTGAAGCTCTGAAAGGAGTTTGCCATGGACTGGGTCAGCCTGACGGACGCGCAAGGCCAACCGCAAATGCCGGATCAACGCGTCCGGCTTGGCCGAAATTCGCGCCAAGCTGGTCGTATTGATCGGATGATGGCTTCTTAGGCATCGCGCCCCGGGACGCTACCCCGGCGGGGTTTGGGGCGTAGCAGACAAAGGTTTCGACTGGTCGCCTTCGGCCAGTTGGAACGCCTGCGGAGGGAAAGCTCCGGCCTTGCTTCCTACCCTATCACCACGAACGACTTGGTCATTCCGAATAGCCGTTCCTCGACCAGTTCCGCGTTGGGGAACAGGTAGGTCATCATTTGGCGGTTGAGCAGGCTGGCGTGCTCGACCCGGACCATGCCATCCATCACCGTGTCGGCGCGTTGCCACCATCCCAACTTGCGGCTGCGTGCGATCGACAGTTTTACGGGATCGGGCAGCCAGTGATAGATCGGAAACCCGAAATGCGGTTCCCAGGGGAACCAGAAGTTCGGCGTCTGATGGAAGTAGTGCGGCGCGACGCGGGTTATCTCCCCTGCGAAGCGTACCTTGCGATGCCAGTTGCCGACATGCTCGATGACTGAGTTCGAGTGGCAGATGCTGAACTGGTTGTCGGCGAACGGCAGGGCACAGCCATCCCCCTCGCAGGCCTCGATGTAGTCCGGGTGGGCCACCGGGCAGATGTCGGCGCGCAGGTTGAGCAGGGTTATCCTGACGTTATGGGCTAGGTAGAACTCCCGCGGAAACAGGCCCCAGTAGTATTCCATGCCGCCCACATCGAGGATCGAGACCCTGCCTTCCTTAGCGAAGGTTTTCTCGATCATGTTCTTGAGGGGGCCGGACCGGCGGCGGCGGAATTTGGAACCGATTGAGTTCGGATCCTCGTAGTTGCCGATTATCTGTGCGAGGGACACGGCGGTTCAGGCTTCGGAGGACATCGTTTTCCCAGCATCCCCGAGAGTTTTCATTTTGTTTACCTTATTATTTCGAGTTATGACCTTTCGACGCTTGTCCGCGGGTTTACAATGCGCCTTAGGGCGCATGCCTTTTGGTGTAGGTCAGGAAATCGCGCTCCCGGGTGGTGTGCCACCAGCGCCTGATGGCACCGGTCAAAAGGTGGCTATAGCTGCGGTGCAGCCGGTTCGAGCACTCCGGAAGACGCCCGGCCGAACAACCTGCTTGCCGCGGGAGGTCCCCTCTCCCCGGTCAGTGCCATGCTGAGCCAGGGGGTCCAGCGCAGCAGGTGCAGCAACAGCATGGGTCCGCTCACGCCCGCGGCGAAAATGAGCACGAACAACAGGGGGGTGCTGGTCATGCCAAGCCCGACGAGGGTCAACCTGGCGGCGGCGGCGATGACGACATGCCACAGGAAGATGGTGTAGGAGTAGCCGCCGATGGTCTCCAGCGCGGTGATCCGCGGCAGCCTTTGAAACAGGAAGACCGCGCCGGCCATCCCCGCCAGGACAGCGGGCATCTGCTTGCGGTTGATGTCGTTGGCCAAACCGAGCATCGCGAATTGCTGGCTGATCAGGACGATGGCGACGATGCCCGCGGCATAGAGCCCGATCCTCGGGTCGCGCAGCCAGTCGCCGCGTTCGCGCAACAGCATGCCGAACAGGAAATAGGGCGCCAGCCGGATCGCGTCAGAAAGGCTGAAAAGCTGCGGGATGGCGTCGAAGGATTGCGCGACCATCGCGGCCGCGACCATCGCCAACACAAGGGCGCCGGAGTCCGGGCGGGCGAGTGCGTCCCACACCGACATCGCGGCGAATATCACCAGCAGGGCTTCGAGGAACCAGAACTGCTCATAGCCATAGGCGAAGGCGTCCAGCAGGGATTTCGGCTCCGCGTAGATGTGCCGGCGCAGGAGCCAGACTATGATTGTCATGCAGGCGAAGGGCAGCGCTATGCGGGACGCCTTCTTTCGCCAGAACCGGAGGAACTCCACCCCGATCACGCGATGGCCGCCGTAGAAATAGCCGGATATGACGGTGAACAGCGGCAGCCTCAGGAACACGAGGCTTTTCATGGCGTAGTGCCATGGGGAATCGTCGGGCAGATGCAGCCCCTCGCCGGCGTCGTCGCCGACGACGTGGAAGGCGACGATCATCAGGCAGGCGAGGCCACGGACGGAGTGGATGTTCTTTGTCACCCCCAGGCGGACGGTTGTGGCGACACCGGACGCCGCGTTGCTGCCTGGTTCGTTCGTCGCGACTTCGTGACCTGTGGCATGCATGGGCATCGAGGATTTTCCGTCTCAACAAGCACCGTCATGTTCGCCGGCCGCGGAGCACAGGGCAACTTTCTTCAGATCTGTGTAGCGAACAGAACGCTACGACCGGGCAAAACGCGGATTGCCCATCGTGCTACCAACGCGCCCACACGGCGAAAACCACCTTTCGATCCAGACCGAATGGTTTCGTCACAAATCTGGATTTCGGTGGAATTGGAACGCGCGCGGGAACAAGGGCAGTTTGTATCACGGCTCACCCTTCCCGCGGCCCTATGGCGAGCGTTGCTGCCCGTAGGTTCTGAACCGCAAATGCGCCCCTGCCATCTCTGCCGCATCCAATATCCGCGGGGTGCCGGCAGACCTGGCGAGCAGGAACTGCCGTGCCAGGGTTTCGAGCAGGATCGTCTGCCGAAGCGCCAGCTTCGGGGTGGCGGCGTGGACGATCATGCCGTGGTTGGCCAGCAGACAGGCGCTGCGCCCGGCGATCGCCGCCACCGCCAGCGGCGCCAGCTCGGCGGTGCCGAACGTCGCATAGGGCGCGCAGCGGACCTCGTCGCCGCCAAACGCCGCGATCATGTAGTGGAAGGCGGGCAGGTCCTCGCCCAGGCACGCGAGCGCCGTGCAGGCGTCCGAGTGGGTGTGCACGATGGCTTGTGCGCGCACGTCGGAAAAATAGATCGCAGCGTGCATGTGCCATTCGCTGGATGGCTTGTTCGGCGACTGGCTGGTGCCGTCCAGCGCCATCGCGACCATGCCCTCGGCGGACACGGTTTCGGCGTCGCAGCCGGACGGGGTGATGAGCATGCCGGCGCCATCGCGCGCGCTGACGTTGCCGGTACTGGCCTGGTTGAGGCCCAGCCGCGCCAGCTCGCGATAGACGAAGGCCAGCTCGTCGCGAAGCATTTCGATCAAATCATGGATTCGGGTGTCGGGAACAGCAACGGGAAAGCGCTGTGGACGTGCGGTGCGGTCACTGCCGGCGCACCGCGATGGATATGGGTGCCGTTGATGTCGGAAAAACTGGTCTCGCCAAGCAGGGCCATGGCGATCGCGGTTTCGGTCTCCAGCAGTTCCAGCATCTGGCGCACGCAAGATGCGCCGCCGGCGGCCAGCGCGTAGCAGTACAGCCGCCCGATCGCGACCGCGTCGGCGCCCATGGCTATCGCCTTGACGATGTCGGTGCCGCGGCAGAAGCCGCCATCGACCACCACGCCGGCACGTTTCGCCACCGCCGCCACCACTTCCGGCAACACGTCCATCGCACCGCGGCCGTGGTCGAGCTGACGCCCGCCATGGTTGGAGACATAGATGGTATCGACGCCAGCGCGGCAGGCGAGATCGGCATCCTCGGCGGTCGCGATGCCCTTCAGCATCAGGGGGATCTTCCAGGTTTCCTTGAAATGGCAAACGTTGTCCCAGCTGAAGGCGGCCTGAAACTCGACGCCCGTCGCCGCCGCGCGCCACGGCTTGACGAACCGCCGGGCGATGTCGCGCTCGCGCCGGCTGTAGGAGGCGGTATCGACGGTGATGCAGAATTGCTCGTAGCCGGCATCAATCGCGCGCCGGACGATGGCGTCGATCCAGGCATCGTCGCCGCGGACATACAGCTGGAAGATCTTTCGCCCGGCGCAGGCGGCCGCGCTCTCCTCCAGGCCCGGTTTGGTCACCGAGCTCACGATGATCGGCACGCCGAATTCCGCAGCACCCCGTCCGGCCTCGGCGGCACCTTCCGGGTGGAACGATTCCAGTGATCCGACCGGCGCCAGCATGACCGGCAGGCGGGATCGCCCACCCAGGAAATTCGCGGAAACATCAACGTTGGAGACGTCCCGCATCACCCGCGGCCGCAGCGCGATGGTGTCAAGCGCCAGCCGGTTGCGCCGCATCGTGGTTTCGGTCTCGGTCGCCCCAACCAGGTAGTCCCAGATGTTGGCAGGCAGCTTCGACCGCGCCGCGGCAACGAACTCATGCAGCGTCTGAAAATCGCCATCCGGCTCGGCAAGGTGTGGGGCCAAAACGGGCTGCACTTGATCCATATTGTTCTCCTGGCCTTGGATAGCGGGTCACAAGGGACTAACCCCGTGGCGGGGTTTGGGGCAGAGCCCCAACCTTACTTGCGTCGGCCCCAATGTCCACGGCCAGTGTCTCCGGCATCAACCGCCACACCATCGACGCCGCCAACCCCCCGGCCGCCGCCAGCACCAAGAACGCGACGCGCGGCCCGATCTGGTCGTTGATCACCCCCGCCATGGCAGTGCTGACGGTCGCCCCCAGCGCCACCGACAGGTTGATCGAGGAAATCGCCAGGTTGAGGCAGGCCAGCCGGCGGCTGAGGTCGGCCGCGATCACCGGCACCATGATGCCGAACACCGTCGCACTCAGTCCGTCGAGCAGCTGTACTGGGATCAGCAGGATGGGATCGGGCAGCACGGCGCAGATCACGCCGCGCAACGGCAATGCCAGGAACCCGAGCAGCAGCACCGGCCGCCGTCCCCAGGCCTGGGCGCGGCGCCCAATCCACGGCGACGACAACGCGACCACCAGCTGCGGCACGACGATGCAGGCGGAGACGATCCACTCAGCGCCGCTCTCGCCGGCGACATAGGTGTTCAGCGCCAGCGGCAACATCGCCGCATTGGCCAGATGGAACAGCGCGGCGCAGAGCATGAACGGCAGGAAGCCGGGCTCCATAAGCAGGTCGCGCCAGCGCGAGGTAAGCTCGGGCGGCGCGTTTTCGACCAGCGTCTCTTCCAGGGCGATGGTCGCCGCCGACATCCCGACTGGCTGTCTGGGAATGAGCGACAGCGCCACCAACGCGGGCACGACCATTGCCGCGGTCAACAGCAGAATACCGCGCTCGGGCAGCCAGGTGCCCCATAGCCCCAGCACCGCGGCGAACACCGCGTTACCGACCGAGCTGTAACGGGCGTTGATTCCGACGCGCTCGCCGAAATTCTCGTGCCCGACCAAAGCGAGGGTCAGCGCCGCCACCGCCGGCACCAGCACGCAGCTGGCCAGGCCGTGCAGCATCTCGGCGGCGATCATCGGCAGAACGCTGGGGGATAGCCCGATCACCAGCGCGCTGGCTGCCAGCATGGCCAACGCCAAGCCGATCAGCAGCCTCCGGTTGGGCAGCGCGTCGATCAGCATGCCGGCCGGAAGCTGACCCAGCATGCCGGAGATGGTGCCGACGCTCAGGATCAGGCCGATCTCGCGCTGCGGCAAGCCGTTCTCGGTCAGCCACACCGACACGAACGGCCCGAAGCCGGTCTGCACCGCCGCCAGCAGGAAACTCAGCAGGCTGAGGGCGAACAGGCTTTTCCGCACCGATGGAAAGGGGCCAGGCAGCGGGCGAGCAACCATGGTGCGAGAGTGGACTTTCGAAATATTATTGTCGTTCACGAAGCTGTTCGAAGCTATAGCCGGAGTTGAATACCAGCTGACTTAACTCATCCGGCAAGCAATCGGCAAACAAAAGCCGGGCAAAGGCCTGCCCGGCTTCGGTTTGTTCTAATATCGAAAAGGTTCTGGTACCGAAAAGTTCAGGCGAGTTCCCGCACCCGCGTCTTCACCATCAGCTCCTGATAGAGCTCAACATAATCCGTGGCCATCCGCCGCGCCGTCCAGCGCTTCTCGAACACGCCGCGGATGCGCTGCCGGTCGAGCTCGCCGATCCGCCCCACAGCAGCGATCGCCTGCTCCACGTTGTCGACGATGAACCCGGTCACGCCCTCGTCGATCACCTCGGGCACCGAGCCGTGGCCGAACGCGATCACCGGCGTGCCGCAGGCCATCGCCTCGATCATCACCAGGCCGAACGGCTCCGGCCAGTCGATCGGGAACAGCAGCGCGCGGGCGCCGGACAGGAAGGCCGGCTTCTGGCTGTCGTCGATCTCGCCGATGAACTCGATGTCCGGGCTGCCCAGCAGCGGCTTTATCGCCTGCTCGAAATAAGCCTTGTCAGCGACATCGACCTTGGCCGCGATCTTCAGCTTCACTCCGGCGGCGGCGGCGATCTGGATCGCCCGGTCAAGACGCTTCTCCGGCGAAATGCGGCCGAGGAACGCGAAATAGTCCTGTCCCCCGGGTTGTGGCGTCAGCAGGTTGGTGGGCAACCCATGCTTCACCGTGCGCACCCAGTTGAGATCCGGCAGCGGCAGCCGCTGGTGGTTGGAGATCGACACCATCGGCGCATCCGGGAAGGTCCGGTAGACCTCGCCATATTCCGGCAGGTCCAGCCGGCCGTGGATGGTCGTCAGATACGGCGTGTTCTGGCGCGCGAACAGGCTCAGCGGAAAGTAGTCGATATGGAAATGCACGACGTCGAACTCGTGCGCCCGGCGGAAGATGGTCTCGACCATCTTGTAGTACAACGCCACCCAGTCGCGAACGCTGGGATCCAGCCGTAACGCCTCGCTGCGGGTCGCGGCCAGCCGCGCCGCGGTGACGCTGTCGCCGGTGGCGAACAGGGTCACATCGTGACCCATCGCCACCAGCTCCTCGGTCAGGAACGACACCACGCGTTCGGTGCCGCCATACAGCTTGGGTGGTACAGCCTCGAACATCGGAGCCACTTGAGCGATACGCATGTATGCAGACGCCTTTCAATTACGGAATGCAGAATATTCAACCGCGTGTCGCAGGTCGCGCGGTGATCGCAAAT
>JAYTTA010000098.1:0-8691 GCA_043745345.1 Acetobacteraceae bacterium
CGTACCTTCGTTGGGCCGCTGGAGCGCCAGATACGCGTGATCGGCGAAGCCGCCGAGCCACATGCAATCCCCTATCGCGACCACATGACGGCACTGGACGTGGTGATCGAGAGCAAGGGTCTGACCAAGTTCGCCGCCGGAAACAGCGCCGTGGTCGTCCGCCGGTATGGCAGCACCGAACAGAAGACGATTAAAGTACGGTTGAACGATCTGGTCAAAAACGGCGATATAAGCCAGAACATCGAAATGGAGCCCGGCGATACGCTGATAATCCCAGAAACCTGGTTTTGACGGTAGAACGTCGATGGAAAGTATACGTGCATTTCTGCATCAGCATCTGATATCGGCCTGGCGTCGGCGCTGGTATGGCGTCGCCGCGGCCTGGATCATTTGCGGAATCGGCTGGGCCGCGATCTACTCCATGCCGAATCAGTTCGAATCGAATGCGCGGCTTTACGTCGATGCCGACGCGGTGCTGACACCGCTGCTGAAGGGACTGGTGGCTGATTCCGCGCCGGTGAGCCAGCTTGACGTGCTGCAGCGAACCTTGCTCAGCGGCCCGAATCTGGAAAAGCTGATCGGCAAGACCGATCTCGATCTGTCGATCGTCGGCCCCGGCGACCGGGAGGGCCTGGTTCAGCGTCTCCAGGCCAATATCAAGGTCGTTTCCCAGACTCGCAACCTGTTCACGATCTCCTATCGCAATCCCAATCCCAAGCTCGCCTACGACGTGGTGCGTACGTTGCTAACGATCTTCATCGAGAGCGCGACCGGCGGCAACCGCAGCGATATGGACAATGCAAGGCGGTTCCTCGAGCATCAGATCTCCTCGTATGAGCAGCAACTCAGGGCGGCCGAGCGGCGGCGCGCCGATTTCCGCAGCAAGTACATGGACATCTTGCCGCCGGACAGCGGCGGCGGCGGCACCACTGCGGTCGAAGCAGCCCGGGCCAACGCGCGACAGATCGAGGGCCAGTTCATCGACTCGAAGATGAAACGGGATGCCTTGAAGCAGGAGCTCGCGACGACGCCGCAATTGCTGGTGGTCGAGCACGGGTTGGCCGCATCGGGCGGCGGCGGACAAAGCCGATTGGCCGCAGCGGTGCAGGAACTGAACGACTTGCGGCTGCGCCTCACTGATGTGCATCCCGATGTCATCGCTCAGCGCAAGCGCATCGCCGACATGAAGGCAAATGGCTCGGGCGGCTCCTCGAACGAGCAAGGTTCGGGTCCGCGCAGCGACGGCAAGGATCGCTCGTTGCCGAACCCGGTTTACGACCAGGTGAAGATTCGCCTGGTCGAGGCTGAGAGTCAGGTTGCCTCGTTCGAGCGCCAGACCGACGACGCATCGAAATATCGGGACAGAATTGAGAAGATTCAGCGCGAGCAGCCGGGTCTGGCCGCTGAGTATCAAAATCTGGATCGCGACTACAACGTTTTGCGCAAGAACTACGAGGAGCTTCTGAGCCGCCTGCAATCGGCCAACATCGCCCAGGCGGCCGACACGCAGGCCGACCAGGTCAAGCTTCAGATTGTCGATCCGCCGCAGGTTTCCCGGTTGCCGGTCGCACCCAACCGGCTCCTGCTGGTTCCGGCCATCCTGCTGGTCGGGCTCGGCGCAGGAATTGCGGTGCCGATCGGCATGGCGCAGATTGATCGATCGTTCACCACGGTCGAGGAACTTCGCAGCGTCGGATTCCCCGTGCTTGGCGGCATTTCGTTGTTGATAAGCGTGTCCCGGCGAGCCCAGATTTTAACAGCGCTGCGGTTCTCGCTGGCGGTGATACTGCTGGTTGCTGTATTCGGCGGCATCGTCGCACAGATATTGCGTTCGTCGGCCAGCATCTAATCCGGGACTTCTTATGACCACGAAATCGTCTCATCTGATCGAACGCGCCGCGGCGCAACTGCTCAAGAGCGGCAGCGTCGACAGTTCGGTGGCCGGCCTGCTCGACCAGGACAGGCAGCCTGCGGCGATCACGGGGCGGCTCAACGCCACCCCGACCAACTTGCCGCCAAGTTCGCCGCCGCTGTCGCCAAACCTAATTGCGCCTATCGTGGACGGCAACGCTGCCACAACGACGCTGGTCCCTGACGACACCGTTGATCCGGCAACGACGTTGACCAACGCAGAGGCGCCGGCGATACCGGCGATCCAGATCGTCAGCCGGACCTCTCTTGACCATGCCGGCCTGATCGACTGGGAACAGTCGCGAAGCCGCATCTCGGAGGAATTCCGGCTGTCACAACGCCAGATCCTGCGTAATGCCGCCTCTCCCGAGAACGCCGGCAACGGCAACCTGATCCTGATCACAAGCTCACGTCCGGGCGAGGGTAAAAGCTTTATCTCCCTAAACCTCGCCGCCAGCATCGCGCGCCAGCGCGACCACGACGTGCTGCTGGTCGATGTCGATTACAAACCGGATTCAATCGGCACCAAGCTGGGATTAGCCGGCAACAGGGGCCTGCTTGACCTGGTGACCGATCCGTCACTTGACCCCGACCAGCTCATCGTCAGGACCGCAATCCCCAACCTCTCGATCCTGCCGATCGGCCGCAACGGCGAACGCAGCCCTGAACTGTTCGCCAGCCGCCAGGCAACGCGGCTGATACAAAGCCTCGGGCGGCGCTATGCCGATCGGCTGGTGGTGCTGGACGCGCCGCCTTGCCTGGCGACCAGCGAGCCGGGCGCGCTGGCTCCAATCGTCGGCCAGGTAGTGCTGGTGGTCGAGGCCGAGAAAACCCAGCGCGAGGAGGTCGAGACCGCGCTTGACCTGATCCAGACCTGCCCGACCATAACGCTGCTGCTGAACAAGGTTCAGCGCAACAACCGCTATGGTTTCGGCGCCTACTCGGCGTCCTACGCACAGCCCTACAGCCTGTGACGCCTGGTTTGTCCATGATCGCGAACCCGCGCCAAAGCCTTGGCATCGCCCTTGTGATTGTTAGCGGGGCGTCGGGCTGGACCGGCCGGGCGCAGGCACTGCCGCTCACCGATGCCTTGACACCCTCACTGGTCGCTCCGTTCTCGGATCGCACGGGGAGCAGTCCAATCTCGACGGATGCCACTGATCTCACGCCCTATCTCGGGCCGCAGGGCGCGTTCTCGGGCGTGGTGCCGCCGGGCTTCACCTTCACGCCCCGCATCGGCGGGCAGACCGGCTTCAACAGCAACGTGCTGGCCTCGCCAACCAACCCGCGGGCAGACTGGGTCAACTATCTGACGCCGGGCATAACCGTTACCGCCAACACGTCGCGTGTCGAGGCCCGGCTCGATTACTCGCCGACGCTCGGCATCTACGCCCGCACGCCGGGGCAGAACTTCCTTGGCCAGAATTTCACCGGCAATGGCCAGGTGACGGTGGTCAACGACCTATTCTACGTCGATCTGCGGGGCTTTGCCGGCGTGCAACCCCGCAACGGCGCCGGGTTTGGCGGCACAACGGGCTTTGGCGGCGGCGGCGTTGGCGGCAACAGCAACACCGGCGCCGGCGGCGGCCTGCCGCTGAACCAGCTGTCGCAGACCACCAGCTTCTCGCTGACACCCTATCTGCTGCATCGGTTCGGAGATGTCGGCACTCTGAAAATCGGCTACTCGCTGTCGCAATCGACCAGCACGCCGGTTACCGGATTCGGCTCGCTGCCATTTTTCTCCGGCGGCTCCTCTGCGTTATCGGGCAATTCGAACCTGACCACGAACCAGGAGGTCGTGCAGTTCCAGTCCGGCGAGATCCTGGGGCAGGTCAACAACCTGTTCATCATCAACGCCAACCAGTATTCCGGCTCCGGTGTCTCCAACGGCGGTTACCAGAACTTCGTTTCCAATCGAGTCGGCTACGCCCTGACACGCCAGGTCACAGTGTTCGGCCAGATCGGTGTTGAGGACATCCACTACAACGGTGTTCCGCCGACACGAATAAACGATGGGACTTGGTTAGTTGGCACACAGCTCACGCCCAGTTCCAACAGCTCCCTGTCGATCGGCTACGGCCACCAGTACGGCACCGACTCGCTGCAGGCGGACGGCTCGTATCAGATCACGCCACGTCTGCGGGTGGCGCTGAACTACTCGACAGGCATCGGCAATGAGCTTTCCCAGCTGCAGAGCACGGTGGCGGTTTCCGACATCGACCACCACGGAGGTCTGGTCAACGCGCTGACCGGTGCGCCGCTATTCACCTCGGTGGGCACGGCCGGTTCGAACAACAACCTTTACCGCACCAAGACGTTTACCGGCAGCGCTACTCTGCTGCTCGACCGGGACCTGTTGAGCGCGTCGGTATCGCAGTATGACCAGACCGTGTTGGCAGTCACCGCTGGGACCCCGGCCGGGATCAACAACGGGTCGTCGAGCAGCGGCTTGTCCGGACAGGTTAGCTGGACCCACGAGCTGTCCTCAGTTCTATCGTCGATTGCCGACCTCTATTACGGAACACAGCAGAATTTCAACGGCACATCAGGCGACCAGAAGAGTTTCTCGGCGCATATGACGCTGCAATACCAGCTCAGCCAGACGCTCACGCTTTCGGGCCAGTACGGCTACTATCAGCGCGACTCACCGGTGCAGCTTCTGAACTTCAATCAGCACCTGGCTCTCATTGGCTTCAACAAGACGTTCTGATCGAACCGCCGTGTACGAAAAATACTACAGGCTGAACGCGATACCGTTCCAGCTGACCCCTGACAGCCGATTCTTCTTCGGCAGCAGCGGTCATAGCCGCGCCATTTCGCATCTGATCTACGGACTATCGCAGGCCGAGGGGTTCATCATCATCACCGGCGAGGTCGGGGCCGGCAAGACCACGCTGGTCGAGCAGCTGTGGTCGCAACTCGACCGTCAGACCTACGTCATCTCCCGCGTCGTCACCACCCAGGTCAGCGGCGACGACCTGCTGCGTCTGGCGCTGGCCGGATTCGGCGTCGAGGAGCCGGGCGCCGACAAGGCAACCCTGTTGCGCCGGTTCGAGGCTGTGGTGCAAAGCCACCGCGCCGCAGGGCGGCGCTGCCTGCTGGTGGTGGACGAGGTCCAAAACCTGACATTCGCCGCGTTGGAGGAGCTTCGGATGCTGTCCAACATCACCGTCGACGGCCGCGCCTCGGTGCAGACCATCCTGCTGGGCCAGCCTCAATTCCGCCCGATCCTGGCCAGCCCGGACCTCGAGCAACTGCGCCAGCGCGTGCTCGCCTCCTACCATCTTGGTCCGATGACCGAGGCCGAGACCCGAGCCTATGTCGAGCATCGCATGAAGACGGTCGGCTGGACCGGCCATAATCCATTCTGGGACGATGGCGCGTTCGTCGCCGTGTTCCGCCGCACCCTGGGCATCCCGCGGCGCATCAACACGCTTTGTTCGCGCGTGCTGCTCTACGGCTCGCTTGAGGAGGCGACCACGATCACCGCCGACATGGTCGAGGAAACCGCCAACGAGCAGGTACAGGACCTCGGCGCGACCTCGTTGGCGCCGCGTGGCGAACTACAGGCTGGCAATGGCGCGCGCGACCTCGACAGCCATGGCATGGCACGCCGCGTCGAGGTGCTTGAGCAGGGGCTGGCCCGCCAGGAGCGCGCGTTCCGCCGGCTGATGGACATGGTCAGCACCCTAGTCGAGCAGCCGCGGTGAATTCTTCCCCGATGCCGGCCGGCGGGATCCAGAACGCCATGACCGTCGACGTCGAGGATTACTTCCAGGTCCAGGCCTTCGCCGGCTGCGTGCGCCGTGAGGACTGGGACAGCCGTGCGTGCCGGGTCGAAGCCAACACCGACCGCATCATGGCGCAGTTCGACCGGGCCGGCGCGCACGCGACATTTTTTACCCTGGGCTGGGTTGCGGAACGCTATCCCGCTTTAATCCGACGCATTGTCGCCGGCGGCCATGAACTGGCCAGCCATGGCTGGGAGCATATTCTAGTGCACCACCAGACCGCGCCGGAGTTCGGCGCCGACATCGGCCGCACCAAAAAATTACTTGAGGATGTCGGCGGCGTCAGCGTCGTCGGCTACCGCGCCGCCACCTTCTCGATCTCGGCCCGCACACCGTGGGCCTACGACCAGCTCGCCGAACAGGGTTACCGCTATAGTTCCAGCGTCTACCCGGTCAAACACGATCTTTACGGCATGCCGAACGCCTGCCGCACGCCGTTCCGGCCCAGTGACGGCCCGGTCTGGGAGCTGCCGATGACGACGTTACGCGTCGCCAATCGCAACCTGCCCTGCTCGGGCGGCGGTTTCTTCCGGCTGCTGCCCTACCCACTCTTCCGCCTCGGCCTGTCGCAGGTGAATACCCGCGAAAGGCATGCCGGCATCTTCTATTTCCATCCGTGGGAAGTCGATCCCGGCCAGCCGCGCATCGCCGGCGCCAGCCTGCGGTCGCGGTTGCGGCACTACATTAATCTCGACAAGACCGAAAAAAGACTTGACCGGCTGCTGCAGGATTTCGTCTGGAACCGCATGGATCAAGTCTTTTCCGACATCCTGCACCCCGTACCGGTGCGATAGCTTCACCCGCCTGATCTCCACCACCGGAAATAGACCTGCATGACGCTCGTGCTGAAAGCACTCGACCTCACGACCGAGCCAGCCTGGGACCGGTTCGTGCACGCCATGCCGCAGGCGAGCTTCTTTCATCTGGCGGGCTGGCGGCGAGTGATCGAGCAGGCGTTCGGCCATCGCACCCTGTATACGGTGGCGGAGCGCGACGGCGCCATCGTCGGTATCCTGCCCCTGGCTCAGGTCAAGACCGCCCTGTTTGGCAACACGCTGATCTCGGTGCCGTTCTGCGTCTATGGCGGCCCGGTGGGCGTCGATCACGAAACGACGCGCGCGCTGGAAGATTATGCCACCGGGCTGATGCGCCAGACCGGCGCCAGCGCGGTCGAGTTCCGCTACCAGAACGAGGTCACCAGCGACTGGGTGGGCCGACCCGACCTGTATGTCACGTTCAGCAAGCCGATCGAGGCCGACGCCGATAGAAACATGAAGGCTATTCCGCGCAAGCAGCGCGCGATGGTGCGAAAGGGCATCCAGAACGAACTGGTCTCGATCGCCGGCCAGGACACCGACGCGCTGCACCGCGTCTATGCCGAGAGCGTGCGCAACCTCGGCACGCCGGTGTTCTCGCGCCATTATTTTCGTATCCTTGCCAACGAGTTCTCTGACTGCATGGATGTCGTCACCATCCTCGACCAGGACACGCCCGTCGCCTCGGTGATGAATTTTTATTTCCGCGATGCGGTGCTGCCCTATTACGGGGGCGGCACGGCCCGGGCGCGTGGCCGCGCCGCCAACGACTTCATGTATTGGGAGGTGATGCGGCGCGCGGCCGAACGGGGTGCCAGGAGTTTCGATTTCGGGCGCAGCAAGATCGGCACCGGCGCGTTCGCGTTCAAGCATAACTGGGGTTTTGAGGCGCTGCCGCTGCATTACCGCTACGCCCTCAAGCCGGGCGGCGCGATACCCGAGCTCAATCCCAACAATCCCAAGTATCGGCTGTTCATCGCGGCCTGGAGAAAGCTGCCCATTACCGTCGCCAACGTTATCGGGCCGCACATTGTTCGCGGGATCGGATAGATTTCATTTGAATATGGGTGGCCTTAAGGGCAATACCCTTTTCACGTTAAGGCTGCTCGATTGCGCCTCCATTGGATAGGACCGTCATGAGCTCTCCTGCCACTCTGTCGATCGCGCGGAGCCAGGATTGGAATCTCTATCGCTCGCTCGTGCCGGCCCTCGGCTTTGGAGTCGCCCTGCTTGGGCTGCTGTTTCATGCCGAGGCAGCGGCGGCCTATGCGACCTGGTCGGACAGCACCGCCTACAACCACTGCTTCCTGGTGTTGCCGATCGCGTTTTATCTGGCGTGGGATCGGCGCGACGAACTGCGCGGCGTGCCGATCGCCGCGGATCTGCGCTTCGTAGGCCTAGCTGTTCCGGTGATTCTGACATGGCTGGTGGCGGAGCGGCTGGGCATCATGGAGGGGCGCCAGTTGATGGCGATTTGCCTCGTGCAGGTGCTGTTCCTGACCGTGTTGGGCTGGAAGATGTGGCAGCACCTATCCGGACCGCTGCTCTATTTGTTTTTTCTGGTGCCGTTCGGTGCTTTTTTGACGCCGGCGCTGCAGGGTTTCACCGCCGGCTTCACAACGTCGGGGCTTGACCTGCTCGGCATTCCCAACTTTTCGGACGGTTACACGATCGAGATCGCGCAGGGCGTGTTCTATGTCGCCGAGGCCTGCGCCGGGCTGCGCTTCCTGATCGCCTCGATCGCCTTCGGGGTGCTGTATGCCTTGATCATGTATCGCAGCCCGCGCCGCAGGGCGATTTTCATAGTTGTCTCGATTGTCACGCCGATCATTGCCAACGGTTTCCGTGCCCTGGGAATCGTCGTCCTGGGTCGATACCTTGGCAGCGCCGAGGCGGCCGGTGCCGACCACCTCATCTATGGCTGGGTGTTCTTTTCGTTCGTGATCCTGATGCTGGTGCTGCTCGGCCTGCCGTTTCGCCAGGACGGCCGCCGCACGCCAATGGTGATAACGATGGACCCATCGCCGATCGGCACGGGCCCGGCGCTGATGGCCTCGATCGCATTGGTCGTCATCGCCACGATCGGACCGGCGACCGCCGGCATGCTCGACCGCTCCAGCCGAGATGCCATGACGGGGGTGCCGGATGCGGTCAAGACTGGGACCTGCACGATC
>JAYTTA010000099.1:0-2366 GCA_043745345.1 Acetobacteraceae bacterium
AGCCGTGCTGGAGCAGGTATCGCCTTGGGTTAGGCGCTCCAGGACGCTATCCCGGCAGGGTTTGGGGCAGAGCCCCGATCCTCCTACTGCATGAACCAACCATGGCTGACCACCAGCGACTGCCCTGTCATCGCATTCGTCTTGGCGGCGGCGAAGAACAGTACGGCGTCGGCGACGTCGTCGGTGGTAGTGAACTCGCCATCGACCGTCGCGGGCAGCATGATGGTTTTTATCACTTCCTCCTCGCTGATGCCGAAGGCCGCGGCCTGCTCGGGGATCTGGCGGTCGACCAGCGGTGTGTGCACGAAGCCGGGGCAGACGACGTTGGCGGTGACGTTGTGCTCGGCGCCTTCCTTGGCCAGAACCTTGGCGAGCCCGATCAGGCCATGTTTCGCGGCGACGTAGGGCGCCTTGAGCTTGGAGGCTTCCTTGGAGTGGACCGAGCCCATGTAGATGACGCGGCCGTAGTTGGCGGCGTACATGTGCTTCAGGCATGCCTTGGTGGTGAGGAAGGCGCCGTCGAGGTGGATCGCCAGAATCTTCTTCCACTCGGCGAACGGGAAATCGATGATCGGGTGGACGATCTGGATGCCGGCGTTGCTGACCAGCATGTCGATCTTGCCGTATTTTTCCATGGTGTCGGCGACGCCGCGCTCGACGGCGGCTTCGTCGACCACGTCCATAGCGACGGCCAGGGCGTCGCCATGGAGGTTGCGGATTTCGGCGGCGGTTGCGTTGGCGGCGTCCAGGCTGAGGTCGGCGATGACCGGGATGCCGCCTTCGGCCGCAAACCGGATGGCGATCTGGCGGCCGATGCCGCTGGCCGCACCTGTGATCATCCCGACTTTTCCGTCAAAACGCGACATGCCTGTTTCCCTTGATGAGTGCTGACTCGATTAGCACCCCGCAGTTGGGCGTCAAACCGGTTCATGCTCGCCGAGATCGAAGGTGAAGACACCGTCCATGCCTTGCGGGCGTTGCAGCACCTCGGGGTAACTCAGGGTGCGCTGCGCGTCGTGTAGGCCGGCGGCCCAGTGCTCCTGCATGGTCAGGCGGGAGAAATCATAGTCCTTCGAGGTGCTTTCGTATTTTTGCGTGCGGTAGATTAGCTGGATGATGTTGAACACGGCATGATCGGACTCCGTGGCCAGCAGCTCGGCTTCGGGCGAGTGACGCAGAGGAGCTGGGATCGCTTCGAGCAGCCTGGCGGTGGCGCGGCGCATCAGCTGCATCTTCTTGAACTGGTTCGTACCGGCGCGGGTGCGGCTGGAGAAGCGGATCTCCTTCTGGCGGGTGTCGGTTTCCATAAGGTTCTGTGGAACCGCGCCACGCGCGTTCCATAGGTCGATCTGGAACGCCAGCGTGTCCTGCCGTGGAGAACTTTCCAGCACCCAATCGAGTGGGGTGTTGGAAACGAGGCCGCCGTCCCAGTAAAGCTCGCCATCGATCTCGACGCCCGGGAAGCCGGGTGGCAGCGCACCGCTGGCCAGTACGTGGGCGGCGGTGATGGTGTCGGTCGTATTGTCGAAATAGGTGAAGTTGCCGGTGCGGACGTTGACCGCGCCGACGCTGAAGCGGATTTGGCCGGCGTTGATGAGGTCGAAGTCGATCAGCCGGTTCAGGGTCTCGGTCAACGGTCCGACGTCGTAGTAGCTTACCGCGGCGGCGGTTCCGGGCGCGCTCAGGAAGGGCGGCAGAGGGCGCGGAGAAAAGAAGCCGGGAGTGCCGAACAGCGCGTTGCCGAATGCCTGGGCCTGGTTGAGCAGCCGGTGCATCATCTCGGTTCCGGGCGTGACCAGCGGCAGCGGCAACAGGCCCGGGCGCGGCCGGCTGACGGTGTCCCAAAATTCCCGAAGGCGTTTGACCCGCATTGCTGGGGGATTGCCGGCGATCAAGGCCGCGTTGATGGCGCCGATCGAGATGCCGGCGACCCAGTCAGGCTGCAGACCGGCCTGTGTCAGGGCCTCATAGACACCGCCCTGATAGGCGCCGAGCGCGCCGCCGCCCTGCAGCAGCAGGGCGATGCGGGCAAAGGGTGGACGGGCGGACGCCTGGTTTCGGAACGTGTGGCCTTCAGCCAAGGCCGGATGATCGGGCATGTCTGGATCCTGATATTTTAAGCGCTGCGGCTGCGTCGCATGTCGTTGAGTATTCTAATTCAGATATGAAATACGTGGCTTTCGACACAGGCGGATCTTCGTAAGTGGTTGCATCTTAAACGTTGTGACTTCCGCCGAAAAAGACTCAGCATTCGCGACCATACCGGTGTCTGGCTAGGCTTGGCGACCATTCCTATCCCGTTACATTATTCCAAAGGGCGATGATGGCTTCCAAATGGATTGGTAAAAGCGGCTTCCGGGACGTTG
>JAYTTA010000100.1:0-2366 GCA_043745345.1 Acetobacteraceae bacterium
ATTTTCCCATCGGCAGGAACGGCAGCGCGAGGGTCAGCGCGGCGGCGGTCCATCGGGGTAGGTAGGGCTGACAACTGTTCAGTGGCGGCGATTCAGATCAGCGGCTGAACTCGCCTGCCGGTCGCGACAACCGGTAATCAACGGTAGACCAGCACTGGAATTTTCGAGTGCGTAAGGACCTTGAGGGTTTCACTTCCCAGCAGCAGGGCGGCGGCGCCCCGGCGGCCATGCGAGGCCATCAGGATCAGGTCGCAGCCGCTGGAACCGGCAGTGTTTATGATCGCCTCGAACGGGTGTTCGTGCTCCACATGCACGATCTCGCAGCCGACGTTGGCGGCCTTCGCGACGTCTGACACGGCGGTGCCAATCCGATCGGCGTGTTGTCTGGCATGTTTTTCGTGCTCAACTGGCGTATACGTGACGATCATAGGATCCATCGAAAACAGGCGGAAAGGCTCTGTCACGGTCACCGCCGTGATTTTCGCGCCGAGCGTTTTAGCCAAGGCGATACCTTGCACCACGGCTTTGTCCGAGAGTTCCGATCCATCTGTCGGGATCAAGATGTGCTTATACATGGCAGTCTCCTGCGGTACGGCCGATTAGCATCGTGTCATGGTTGCGATCGGTCTTTGATCTGGATCAAGTCCGGTCGACTCCGTCAGCGTTCGGATCCGGTTCTTGCTCAAAGCTTGGCCATACCCAATCTCGCCAGCGGGCTACGCAAGGTACCGGTTGTGACGTCCAGCACTTTAAAGATTAAGTGGGGCGCTGCATCAGCTCGAGTGCGGCAGCCTTCAGCGCATCCTGGCTCAGGCCGGCATCCAGGCGGTGCCAGGCCATAGGACCGACGGCTTTCCTGGCCTGAGCCTCCACAACAGAGGCCGTCGCGTCGGAAGCATCTCCCGTTCTTGCGGTCACGCGGCGCATGAGCAGTTCGGCGGACGCTTCCAGCCAGAGGCCAAGGAACGGAACACCGGCGCGCGCCGCCATCGCGGCGATCGCGTCGCGCTCCTCAGGGCGCTGGAATGTGGCGTCCACGATCACAGCCTGTCCGGCGCAAAGCGCTGCTTCGGCGAGATCATTGAGCGTGTTGTAGATCCTCGCCGAAATGTCAGGCTGGTAGGCATCGGCCGGGAGCCTCGTCGTCGCCGCGACCCCGAACAGGTGTTTTCGTTCGGCATCGCTGCGCAGGTGGAGCGCGCCGGGTGCCGGACCCAGTGTTGGCGCGACGGCGGCCGCGAGGGTGGTCTTGCCCGTCCCCGAACCGCCGCCGACCGCAATCAGCCGCGGCGATGGGTGCGCAAGAAACCGGACCGCGGCCTCAAGATAAGCCAGCGCCTGATCTCCGCATGCCGCTTTTGCCGGATCAAGGCGAAATAGAGTGGCCATGACCTTCGCCCGGATCGCCGCGCGCAGGCTGAGGAAGAGCGGCAGCGCCAAGATGCCTTCGATCTGCACCGGCCGGTCGTCGGAAAGCGAGACATACCGGTTGAACAGCACGTTGGCGTCGGCGGACAGGCCGCGTTCGCACAAATCCATCAGCAGGAAGGCGAGATCGTACAGGATGTCGCACGTGGCGATCGCCTCGTCGAACTCGATCGCGTCGAACAGGACCGGCATGTCCCGGATCAGAACGAGGTTGCCGAGATGAAGGTCGCCGTGGCAGCGGCGGACCTGGCCTTGCGCGCCGCGGCGAAGCAGAACCGGTTCCGCCCGATCGAATGCTGCAACCAGCGCCGCGCCAAACGCAGCCGTCTGCTGCGGGGAAAATAGATCCGCGCCGCCGGCGAGCTCGTCGACTGTTTCCTGCAGCAGGCGACGCAGGACATCCGTAGCGTGACGACCGTCCGCCGGCGGCGCTCGCCGGTGCGCGGCGGCGATGGCCTGCGCCACTTTGTCCATCAACTCCGCGCCAAGCGGGCCGGCAGCGGCCAGACGATCCAGCGTGGCGTTCTCGTCGAAGCGACGAAGATGGACCACCCATTCAACAACCTCTCCGTCGCCGCCAAACTGAAGGACGTGGCCGTCACGGGTGATCGGCATGATGCCGAGATAGAGGTCGGGTGCATTGTCCCGGTTGACCACGATTTCGGTCTCGCACGCGGCATGCCGTTTCTCCAGCGTCGAGAAATCCATGTACGCGAACCGCACCGCCCGCTTGACCTTGTAGACATCCGGACCGGCGAGAAACACGGCGGCGCCGTGGGTATCGATGCGGACGACAGGCTCGGTGCGTTGATGGGTTTTGGGGTCCTGCAGAAAGGCGAAAACGTCGTCCTGATTCTGGCAGACGGATGAAGTCATCGCCTCATCCTACCAGTGCCGATCGACATCGTGCGTCTCCGTATCCGCAAGAGACTAAAGCC
>JAYTTA010000101.1:0-8669 GCA_043745345.1 Acetobacteraceae bacterium
GCGCTGTTCATCGCCGGCACCCGCGATGTGGTCATCGCCAGCCCACAGGGCCAAAAATTGCTTGCTGATCTGCCGAACCACGTGACCGGGCTGCGCCGCACGCTGCTGATCGAGGGCGCCGGCCACTGGATCCAGCAGGAACGCCCGGCTGCGGTCAACGCAGCGCTGATCGAATTCCTAACTGGACTGTAAAGCCTGGCCAAAATGCAGACGACGCCCGAGGGGCGCCGTCTTTTTGATGCTTTCGGGTAGGGCTACGTCTTGCGATGGCGAACCGCGCCCAGTCATCTGGCCGATAAAAAAATTGACGTTTCGCAATTCCAGATGACAGGTCCTTGCTATTCAATCGTTGCAACTTTCGTATCTGGCCGGCCGCCGTATTCGGTCCACGAACCGTCGTATAGCGCGCCGTCCGGCAAACCGGCCAGCCGCATACCAAGCGTCAAGATCGCCGCCGTGACGCCCGTGCCGCAGCTGGTGACAACCGGGCGGGTGCCATCGACGCCGGCCTGCCCGAACCGGGCCCGCAGCGCGTCGAGGTCGAGAAAGGTCTGGTCCGCCCGCAACAGTTCGGTGAAGGGCAGGCTGTGCGAGCCCGGAATATGACCTGACCGCATGCCGGCTCTGGGCTCCGGGGAGGTCCCGGCAAAACGCCCGGCAGCGCGCGCGTCGAGCACCAGTTCGGCGCCGGTCGGCAGGTTGGCTGCGACATCGCCGATGCCACGCAACCGGCCGGCGCGGAAATCGGGCCGGAAAACCGCGGGCTCCGTTACCGAAGTGAGTTCGTTCGAAACCGGGAGACCATCGGCAATCCATTTTGGAAATCCGCCATCGAGCACCGCCGCACGATCGTGCCCGAACAGCCCCATCATCCACCAGCCGCGCGCCGCCGACGACAGGCCTTTCTGGTCATAGAACACCATCCGAGTATCGTTGCCGACACCCAACGCCCCGATCAACCGCGCGAACCGGCCCGGCGTCGGCACCATGTGCGGCAGGTCGGTGTCCGGATCGGCAATCTCGTCGATGTCGAAATATCGCGCGCCTGGAATATGGGCACGTAGGAATTCGGCTTTTCCGTCCCGGTTCTCATTCGGCAGGTACTTGGTGGCATCGAATACTACCAGATCCGACTTTCCGAGTTCGGCAGCGAGCCAGGCGGTGGTGACAAGCGGATCCATTTTTTTCTCCTCAACCGGGCATGGCTCAGCCCGGCACGATGACGATGCGGCGGTTCTGCCGGCCCTTGTTCTCGATTTTGGCCACGATCATCCGCCCGACCTCACCGGTACTCGAAACATGGGTGCCGCCGCAGGGCTGCAGATCAATCGGCCCCTCACCGATGCGGACCAACCGTACCCGGCCCGACCCGCGCGGCGGCTTGACCGACAGGGTGCGCACCAGCCCTGGGTCGGCGTCCAATACTGCCTCGTCAACCCAGTAGGTCGAAACCGGATGATCCTGCATTATCAACTCGTTGAGCCGCGCCTCCAACTCGTCCTTGGCCGGTGCCGCGGGCAGGTCAAAGTCAAGCCGTGAGCGATCCAGCCCGATCGAGCCGCCGGTCACCGCCGCACCCGGGATCAGGCTGCACAGCAGATGCAGGGCGGTATGCATCCTCGTCAGGCCAAAGCGCCGCGGCCAGTCGACCTCGGCTTCGATCGTTTCGCCGACCTGCGGCGGTGCCGTGCCTTCAGGGATCGGGTGCAGGATCGTCTCGCCGTCGCCCTTTAGCGCCTCGCCGACAGTCACGGCGCCGCCGCCATAGGTAAGCACGCCGACATCCCCGGGCTGCCCGCCGGAGCGCGCGTAGAACACCGTGCGGTCCAGCACGATGCCGGCCGGCGTCACCTCAAGCACCCGCGCGCTTGTCCGCGCGATCCGAGAGTCGTTCAAGAAAAGCCGTTCGGTCATGGTCCCAGCCAGTCCCGCCGTAATCTGTCTCGTCGCGCCGCGAACCACAGCAGCGCGATGGTCGTGACCGAGTTCGGGAATTTCCCTGCCAGCGCCGCGTCAATCGCGTCATCCGCCGCCCATACGCGGGTGCGGATATCCTCGTTCTCGGCGGCCAGGCCGCCGGCATGCACAACGGTCGGCGCGGTAACGCGGCCCGTGAACAGGGTGCAGGTCTCGTCGGCGCCGCCAGCGCTCAGGATGAATTTTCCAATCCGAACCAGCCGGTCCGCCATCAGTCCGGCCTCCTCCTGCGACTCGCGGCGTATCGCCTGTTCAGGCGTTTCGTCGCCGTCGCAGAACCCGGCCGGTATTTCCACCACGATCGGATCAAGGCCGGCGGCCAGCGCGGGCAGGCGGAACTGCTCGATCAATACCACGCTATCAGCTACCGGATCATAGGGCAGCAGCGCCGCGGCATTGCCTCGCCGCCACAACTCCCAAGTGCGAGTAAAGGACATCGTGCCGTCGAACCGTCGATGACGGAAGCGCACCAGATCTAGCGCCGTTCGACCCGACCACACCCTTGAGTTTTCCTCGATCTCAACGCCGGCGGCCTCCGGCAGCCGACGATCGTCGTAGGGCATTGCCGACGGATCGCGTAGCCGGCCTAGGCGGCGGCGGCGGTGTGCAGTAGATGGCGAATGCGGGCGGCAGCGGCGGGACCCTTGATCGCGTCGCGCCAGTTGCTCTCGGCCACGCGCTGGTGCGCGGCGATCGCCTCGTCGGCTCCGGTGATCATCGCCACTCCGGTCTGCGAACTCGGTCCTTGATCGGTACGAAATGGATTGATTGCCAGGTTGACACGGTCGCGGGCGCGAAGGATTTCAAACGACGAGCTCGGCTCGGCGCCGGTCAGCACGCCGAACTGCAGGCCCATCGGTTCGGTCTCCATCAGAGTCGCGATGTTGTTGATCTCGGTTGCCGCCACTTGGCGGCAAAGCCGGCGCAGGCGGTCCGACACCGGCACGGAGGACGCGATGCCGGCATCCAGCAGCCGTTCGATCGCCGAGATCGACATCATCGCGATGATCCCAGGCCGCCGCGTGGCATACATCCGCTTGCGCGCGGCCAGAATGCCCATCACCTGCTCCGACACGCTCCGCATCGCGATGCGCTCGGCGCCCGCCTGCTCGGAGAGCTCGTCGAATACCTCGGCCAAGGCGTTGTCGTAGCTGTCCGATGTGGTCAGGTAGCAGATTGGCCCTGAAAGCTGCAGGATCTGGTCGGCGGTTTCCTCGGTCTGGCGCAGGCGCTCGAAAAATCCGATCGGCCGGTTATAGTACTCGACGCCAATGCCAAGCAGCGACAGGGGGGAGATCTTAAGCAGCTCCGCCAGCCGCTTGATCGTGTCGAGCTTGATCACCTCGCCTTTTTCGTAACGATAAAGTGCGGCCCGCGATACGCCGAGTCGCGCTGCAATCTCCTCCGCCCGGAGGCCAGACTCCAGCCGGTATGCACGCAACTGCTGGCCAATTTCAGTAAATCGCATCACATTTGACCTTTTGATCGAAGTCTGCAATCGCAAGCTGTAACCAACGTCTCAGAAACGAGGGCTGCGTGATGTTATGGGAAAACGCACAAGAAGCGCAATAGTGTTCGTGAACTGCGACTCAATTCGGTTCCTTGTCCTTGCCCAGATCACGAGAAAGTAATGAAAAATCCGAGAGTTGTTCTATCGCCTTGATCATCGCGGAATGGTCGAGGTCGGCCCCGCCATGTGCCGAAACCGAGGTAAACATCTGCTGTGCGGTTGCCGTGTTGGGTAGCGATACCCCGAGTTCGCGTGCCGCCGACAGCGCCAGGTTGAGGTCTTTCTGGTGCAGGCGGACCCTGAAACCGGGGTTGAAGGTACCGTTGATCATGCGCTCGGCATGAACTTCCAGTACCCGCGACGAGGCGAACCCGCCCATTAGAGCGGCGCGCACGCGGGCAGGATCGGCGCCCGCCCGGGCAGCGAAAACCAGTGCCTCGGCCGCTCCCTGGATGTTCAGCGCCACCATGATCTGGTTGGCCACCTTGCAGGTCTGCCCGGTGCCGTTCTCGGCGCCGATATGGGTGATGTTCTTGCCCATCGCCTGCAACAACGGCATCGCCCGCGCCACCGCCGCATCCGGCCCGCCGACCATGATGGTCAGGGTCGCTTGCTTGGCCCCAACCTCGCCGCCCGACACCGGCGCATCGACGTAGTCGCAGCTAAGCCTGTTGATCCGGGCTGCAAACGCCTTGGTCGCCACCGGCGAGATCGACGACATGTCGATCACTAACGTGCCGGGCCGCAGACCCGCCGCCACACCATTGACGCCGAACAGCGCCTGTTCCACGTCCGGCGTGTCGGGAACCATCAGGATGACAACCTCCGCGCCTGCCGCCACCGCCTGCGCATCGGCAACGATAGTTGCTGCCTGGCGCATCTCGGCGGTCAGGCTGGCACGCTCCGGCGCTATGACCTCGTGGCCCGCGTTCTTCAGGTTGAGCGCCATCGGGCGCCCCATGATGCCTAAGCCGATGAACCCGATTTTCATGGACGTTCCTTTATGAACAGGAAGCTACAAGTAAGTTGTGGGGCTCTGCCCCAAACCCCGCAAAAGGGCGGTCGCCCTTTTGAAACCCGTTACTTGGAAGAGCTACACTCCAAACCGGGAGCGCCAGCCAAGGCCTGCGACGGTTTCGCCGGCGGGGCGGTATTCGCAGCCTACCCAGCCCGTGTAGCCGATCTCGTCCATGCGGCGGAAGACGAACCCCCAGCCGATCTCGCCGGTGCCGGGCTCGTGACGGTCCGGCACGTCGGCGATCTGCATGTGCGCGATCACCGGCAGGTGCAACTCCATCCGCTTGGTCACGTCGCCCTCGGTAATCTGGCAATGGTAGACGTCGAACTGCAGCCCAATGCGGTCGCGCCCGATCGCCTCGACGATGGCCGCGCCCTGCGCCTGCGTGTTGAGGAAAAAGCCCGGCATATCGCGGTGGTTGATCGGCTCGATGGCGATCCGCACTCCCGCCGTCAGCGCCAATTCGCCGGCCCAGGTCAGGTTAGCGGCATAGGTCGCGGCCGCCGTGTCGTACGCCACGCCGGCCGGAACGATGCCGGCCATGCAGTGCACCAGCTTGCAGTCGAGTGCACCGGCATAGTCCAGCGCGCGCCGCACGCCATCGCGAAACTCCTGCTGGCGGCCGGGCAGGGACGCCGTGCCGCGCTCGCCGGCGTTCCAATCCCCGGGCGGCATGTTGAACAGCGCCTGCGTCAGCCCGCTATTCGCCAGCCTCCGGGCGATTTCGGCGGCGGGGAATTCATACGGGAAAAGGAACTCGACGCCGTCGAAGCCGGCCGCCCGGGCGGCCGCGAACCGGTCCAGGAACGGCATTTCATTGAACATCATCGACAAATTGGCGCACAAGCGTGGCATGGACGCATCCCCTCGATTTCCGTTGGCGCGGCTTGTCGGCAAAGCTAACGGCCCGCGCCGGTGATTGCCAGGGGACGCCCTTGCGCCTAGGCACTTGCCTGCCTTCCGGCACGGAGCGACGATGACCGCCGAACGTATGCTGATGGTGCTGCTGCTCGGCGGAATAGCGCTCGGCTGCGCCGTCGTGCTGTACCCCTTCCTGTCCGCGCTGCTCTGGGCCGGCATCCTGGTGTTCACCACCTGGCCGGTCTGCGAGTGGCTGCGGCTGAGATTGCGCCTGCGCCATACCGGCGCCGCCGCGGTGATGGTACTGCTGACCGCACTGGTCGTGGCGTTGCCCCTGGTGCTGGCAGCCCCCACCGGCGCCAACGACATCGACCAGCTGCGCAACGCGGTCGAAGAGGCGCTGCAGGCCGGGCTGCCTGGCGCGCCGGACTGGCTGTTCGCCGTGCCCCTGGTCGGTCCGACCCTGGGCGAGCTATGGAACAGCTCGGCCGCCGACATCTCGGGCCTGATCGCTGCGCTGAAACCCTATCTCGGAATGGCGGTCGAGAACGGCCTCAACCTGCTCATCGGCATCGCCCATGGCGTGCTGCTGTTCCTGCTGGCGCTGTTCATCGCCTTTTTCTTCTATGTCTCTGGCGACGCTATCGCCGGCCGGCTGCGCATGCTGATGCAGCGCATCGCCGGCGACCGCTCGGCGCGGCTGATCGCGGTCACCGGGGCCACCATCCGCGGCACCGTCTACGGCATCCTCGGCACCGCCATCGTGCAGGGCTTTCTTACCGCCGGCGGGCTTTACGTGTCGGGCGTGCCGCGGGCCTTCCTGCTCGGCGCGGTTGCCGGCTTCCTGTCCATCCTGCCGATCGGCGCGCCGGTGGTGTGGATCCCCGCGGCGCTGTGGCTGATGAGCCGCGGCCATCTCGGCTGGGGCATCTTCTTGGCGCTTTACGGCGGCATCGTCATCTCCGGCGCCGACAGCATCATCCGGCCCTGGTTCATCTCGCGCGGCGCCGAACTGCCGTTCATGCTGACCGTCCTCGGCGTCCTCGGCGGCGCGCTTTCGTTCGGGCTGGTCGGCGTGTTCCTGGGCCCGGTGCTACTCGGCGCCGGCTTTACGCTCGTCAACGAGTGGACCGAGCCGGCTCCCATCGCCCCGCCGGCGGGGGAGTAGATGCCGGCGCTGATCCTGTCGCGCCTGCTTCAGGCGGTTCCGGTACTGCTGATCGTCGGCTTCGTCAGTTTCTCGATCTTCACATTTGTCGGCGATCCGATCTCGGGGATGCTGCCGCAGGATGCGAGCACCGCCGACCGGCTCGAGTTGGCTGCCCGCCTCGGCCTCGACCAGCCGTTCCCGGTGCAGTATTTCCGATTCATGGTGCGGGTGCTGCACGGCGAGTTCGGCCTCAGCTATCGCCTGTCGCGCCCGGTCGGTGAACTGATCGCCGAGCGCCTGCCGGCAACGCTCGAACTCGCCCTGACCGCATCGGTGCTGGCCTTGCTGATCGGCGTGCCGATGGGCGTCAATGCCGGTATCCGCCCGCGCGCCTTGGCCTCCCGACTGTTCATGGGCATCAGCTTGATCGGCGTGTCGCTGCCGCCGTTCCTGATCGGCATCCTGCTGATCCTGGTATTCTCGGTCGCACTCGGCTGGTTGCCGAGTTTTGGCCGCGGCGACGTCGTCGCGATCTCCCGTCACTGGTCGACCGGGTTCCTGACCGTGTCCGGCCTCAAGGCGCTGATCCTGCCCGCAGTCACGCTGGGGCTGTTCCAGATGACCCTGATCCTTCGCCTAGTGCGGGCCGAGATGCTGGAGGTGCTGCGGACCGACTACATAAAATTCGCCCGCGCCCGTGGCCTGACCGACCGCGCGATCAACTTCGGCCACGCGCTGGGCAACACACTGGTGCCGGTGATCACCGTCGTCGGCCTTCAGCTCGGCACGTTGATCGCCTTTTCCCTCGTCACCGAGACGGTGTTTCAGTGGCCGGGCGTCGGATTGCTGTTCATCCAGTCGGTGACCGCGGCCGACATCCCGGTGATGTCGGCCTACCTGCTGCTCATTTCCGTATTGTTCGTCACCATCAACCTGGTTGTCGACATGCTCTATTTTGCCGTCGATCCGCGGCTGCGGACCGATGACGTCAGGGGCGCCCGGTAGAATGGCGCTGACTGCTCTGAAGCGCTGGCTCGACGGTGATGTCGGCTACAGCTTTTGCCGATCGCCGTCCGCGATCATAGCCGCCACGATCGCATCGATCATCGTTGTGGCGGCGATTCTGGCGCCCTGGATCGTACCGCACGATCCGTTCGATCTTGCCAACCTCAACCTGCTCGACAGTTTTCACCCGCCCGCTTGGATGGCGGAGGGCGATCGTGGCTTCCTGCTCGGCACCGACGACCAGGGCCGCGACGTGTTCTCCGGCATCCTGGTCGGCGCCCGCATCAGCCTACTGGTCGGGGTCTGCGCCGTGCTTCTGGCGGTGGCTATCGGCCTGTCCGTAGGCCTGCTGGCAGGGTATGCGGGCGGCGCCGTCGATGCCGTCCTGATGCGGCTGGCCGATATCCAGCTGACCTTCCCCGCGATCCTGGTGGCGCTGCTGATCGACGGCATCACCCGCGCCGCGCTGCCCCGCGACATGCGCGAAAGCCTAGAGATCTACGTGCTGATCTTCGCCATCGGCATCAGCAACTGGCCGCAGTTCGCCCGCACCGTGCGGGGCTCGACGATGGTCGAGCGCGGCCGCGATTATGTCATGGCCGCCCGGGTGATCGGCGTCGGCGGCATCCGCATCGCCTGGAGCCATATCCTGCCAAACGTGCTCGGCCCGGTGCTGGTGATTGGCACGCTCAATCTTGGCGCCGCCATCATAGCCGAGGCGACGCTGTCGTTCCTCGGCATTGGCCTGCCGCCGACCAAGCCGTCGCTCGGCACCTTGATCCGCATCGGCAACGCCTTCCTGTTCTCCGGCGAGTGGTGGGTGACGATCTTTCCCGGGCTGGCGCTGGTGGCGATGGTGCTGTCGGTCAATCTGCTCGGCGACTGGCTGCGCGACGCGCTGAACCCGCGGCTGCGATGAAATCTGGGCTGCGATGAAACCGTGGCTACGATGACCGGCCTGCTCGAGGTCTGCAATCTGACGGTCGAGTTCCCCACCCGTCGCGGCGTGCTACGGGCGCTGGACGACATCTCGTTCACGATCGCGCCCGGCGAGGTGCTGGGCGTGGTCGGCGAGAGCGGCGCCGGCAAGTCCCTGACCGGTGCCGCGATCATCGGGCTGCTGGAGCCGCCGGGCCGGATCGCGTCGG
>JAYTTA010000102.1:0-2362 GCA_043745345.1 Acetobacteraceae bacterium
AGCGAGCGGATCAGGTGGTCGTCGCTCTGCGTCATCATACCGCGGGCGGCGCGCACCAGCCCGTCGGCCGACCGGTGCTCGCCGAGCCGGATTTCGTCGCTGTGGCCGAGCGCCGCCAGTCCACGTTTTTCAAGATCATCGGCGCGCTGCAGGGTGCGGTCGTTCCAGACCTGGCGCGCCTCGGCGTTGCGAAAGCCCGGCCCGGTGTCGAACAGCATCAGCGCCCGCACGCTAGCCGGATAGGCGTCGTGGAAGGCCAGCGACATCACGCCGCCGAGCGACAGGCCGCCGATTACCGCGCGCCCGACGCCGCAGGCATGCAGGATCGCCGCCATGTCATCGACCGTCTGCCGCTCCGAATAGGCGTCCGGCGCCTCCGGCGAGTCCGACCGGCCGTGGCCGCGCATGTCCCAGGTGATGACGCGGTAGCTTTGCCGCAGGGCTTCGACCTGGTTCCGCCACATCTGGCTGGTCGCGCTGTAGCCGTGGCTGAGCAGGATCGGCTCGCCGCTACCCGCCTCCTGGTAGAATATCCCGACCCCGTCACGGTCGATCATCGGCATTTTTAGTTCCTCTCGATACTTCGGCGCTCAATCCTTAGACGATGATGACCACGTAGTCTTGCTCGACGGACACGGGCACGGTCTCGGCGGCGAACGGGCCCTTTGCTAGGCTCTCTCCGGGCTCCACCGCGACGGCAAAGGTCCGGGCCTGGACGCTGTCCGGGTCGCACCAGGATTGGCCGGTGCGGATGTCGAACTCCCAGCAATGCCACGGGCAGCGCAGCATCCCGCCCGGCCGGGTCAGCCGGTAGTCGCCGGGCGACTTCGACTCAAGCCGGCTTAGGATCATGCCGGTGCAGAGCGGCGCGCCCTGGTGCGGGCACCGGTTGATCAGCGCGAAGAACTCCTGATCGACGTTGAACACGCCGATCTCGCGGCCCTTGACGGTGACGATCTTGCAGGTGCCGGGGGCGATCTCGCCCACCGCCGCCACGACATGCCGGCTCATGCTTAGCCCAGGCGATACAGGTCGCGCGCGTTGTCGTGGTAAATTTGGCGCCGCCATTCGTCGGGCAGCGCGACCTTGAAGGCGTAGCGCGGATCGTCCTGGTCCCAGTGCGGATAGTCGGTCGAGAACATGACGCGATCGACGCCTATCCACTCCAGGGTAGACAGCATGTCCTGCGGCCGCTCAGGCTCCTCGATCGGCTGGGTGGTGACCCAGATATGCTCGCGGATGTATTCCGATGGCGCGTGCTTCAGATCCGGCACCTCGGCCCGCAGCCGTTTCCAATGCTTGTCGAGCCGCCAGGCCAGCGCCGGCAGCCAGGCGAAGCCGCCCTCGACCAGCACGACCTTGAGGTTGCGGATGCGCTCGAACACGCCCTCGCAGACCAGGCTGGTGACCAGCGTCTGCATGGTCTGGACGTAGGAGGGATGTTCCTCATGGTAGAAGGATGGCCAGCCGCCGCCGGTCGAGGCGTGGCCGCTGGTGCCGCCTAGATGCAGCGACACCGGCAGGTCGGCGGCGGCGCAGGCCTCCAGGATCGGCCAATAGCGGCGCCGGCCGAGCGGCTCCAGCCCACGCGGCGGGATCTGCACCTGCACGAACCGGCGGTCGGGGGCGCGCAGCTCGATCTCGGCGGTCGCCGCGCGCTCATGCTCGACGTTGATCTGTACCGAGGCCTTCAGCCGCGGATCGGGGTCGCACCAGCGCGCCAGCTGCCATTCGTTGACCGCCCGCGCCATGGCGGCGCCGAATTCGACATTGCGCTCGCCGCCGGCGCCTCCGACCAAGGGTGCCAGCAGCCCGTAAGCTACCTCAAACGGATCGAGCAGCTGCGCCTGCATGAAGGCGAGGTCCGAACCCGGGTAGCTGCCGTCCGGCGGCCAGGCATCCATGCGCTGGCCGTTGCCGGGCGACATCCGCGGATAGAGGCTGGCCTTGGCCAGGCCCTGGCGGGTGCGCCCGCCGATCGTACGCCGGTGCTCGCGCCAGCGCGCCGAGAGGAAGGGATCGAACTCGGCCGGTGACTTGAAGAATGGGTGGACGTCACAGTCGATGAAGCCGGTGAAGCGCCGGTCAACGGTTTCGGGCCTGCGCTCAGAGCCAGCTACGGGGTTGCTGGTCATGACGTTCATTGCATCGCCTCCTTCTGCCTGCGCGCCGTTCAGGACAGGCGCGGATAGGTCGCCATCGGGTTGTCGATCAGGATCTTGCGGATCAGCCCGGCCGGCAAGCCTTCCGGCACCGCCTCGCTACCGTCGAAATGCCAGTGCGGGTAGTCCGTCGAGAACAGCAGCATCTCGTCGGAACCGATCTGCTCGATCAGGGTCTGCACCTGGTCTGGCTGCGGCGG
>JAYTTA010000103.1:0-8659 GCA_043745345.1 Acetobacteraceae bacterium
GTCGGCGGCACGCTGCGCGTGGCCCCGACCGAGGTCAGGCTCAACTATTCCGAGGCGATCGACGCGCCTTTATGTTCGGTTCATATTACCGACAGCCAAGGGACGCTGGTCGACCGCGACGACCTGCACCGCGATCCCGACGACCGCAACCGGCTGGTTATTGGATTACAGCCACTGCCGCCCGGCGACTACCGGGTCGAGTGGACGGCCGTTTCTGTCGACACCCACAAGACCGAGGGCGCCTACGGCTTCACCGTCCTCGAACAGAAGCCCTGATCGGCCGCAATGGACACCGCCATTCCCCTGCTGCTTTGGCGCGGCCTGCAGATCGGCTCGCTGTGGCTCGGTTTCGGCTCGCTGGTCGCCATTGCGGCGTTTGACCGGCCTGGCGGCACGCGATGGATCAGGCCCGACCGAGGCCGGGCCGCCAGCCGGCTGGCGGCGATCGGGTTCGCGGTCGCTCTCGCCACCTTAATACCGTGGTTCAAGGCGTCCATCGGTGACGATAGCGATGCCTGGAGCGTTGCCGCCGGCAGCGGCTTTGGTCACCTGGCGATAGGCCGCGGCGTCGCCGCGGCGGTGGCGCTGTCGTTGGTGCTCACCGGATTTCCGATCTTCGCGGTCCTGCCGGCGAGCGTGGCGCTTGCCTCCGAAGCCATGATTTCCCATGCCGGGGCCGGCGCATGGCCTGGCTTGATCGCGGAAACCCTCCATATCCTTGCCGGCGGCGCGTGGATCGGCGCGCTGCCGGCTCTTTTCCTCGCGCTGCGCCGTCCCGACGGGTTGACGGTGGCACGCCGGTTCGGGAGGCTTGGAACCGTGGCGGTCGCGATCCTGGCTGCCACCGCGATTTTCCTGGGCGATCAGAACATCGGCAGCGTCCCTGGCCTGTTGGGGACCGAATACGGGCGCTTAGTGGTGCTCAAAACGGTGCTGTTCGGCGGTCTCGTCGGCTTGGCCGGGCTGAACCGGTTCCGCTGGACACGGCAGGGCAATATCGCCGCCCTCCGTGCCACAGTGATAGTTGAAACGTTCTTCGGCCTTGGGGTCCTGACGGCCGCGATCTGTCTGTCGAGCCTGGTTCCCGCCATGCATGAGCAGCCGGTTTGGCCGTTCCGCCACCAGTTCAGCTTCGATGCGCTACGTGCGCTGTATGCCGAGGACCCCGAACTCGCCAGAGGCCCGTTGCTCGCCCTGACGGCACTCGCCCTCGGTATCATCCTGCTGATCTATGGCACCGTACGCCGTCGTTGGGGGCCGGCGTTGGTCGTCGTGCCGATCGTCGCAGTTTGGGCGGTGCCGCAACTCTCGCTACTGCTGTTGCCGGCCTTGCCAACCACCTTTTACGTCTCACCGACCGGTTTTACCGCCTCCAGCATTGTTGCCGGCCAAGCCGTGTTCGCCCAGCATTGCGCCGGCTGCCACGGCGCGGCGGGACGTGGCGACGGTCCTGTTGCCGCATCTTTGCAGGTCCGGCCAGCCGACCTCACCGCCGCCCATCTACTCGACCATGCCGATGGCGTGCTGTTTGGATGGGTGACCGACGGCATTATCGGGCCGGATGGTGCCAGCGTCATGCCGGGTTTCGCGGCGCGGCTGACCGAAGACCAGCGCTGGGCGGCGATCGACTACATCCGCGCCAACAATGCCGGTCAGGCAATGGCGGCGGGAAACGGTCTTCCGCGCAACCTGGCGGCGCCGGAGATGCCGCTCGATTGCGGCTCCACCAGCGTTTTTTCCCACACGGCTGGCCACGCGGTACTGGTCGCGGCCGATACTCCCGGCCAGCCTGCGCCGGTGCTCGTCGGCCTTACGACCGTGCACCTAAACCAAGTCATGCCTGGCTGCGTCGCGGCGACGAAGGATGGCTGGCGAGCCTACGCCATCCTCGCCGGGGTGGCGGCCGAACGCCTTGAAGGCAGCCTGTTCCTGGTCGATGTGGCCGGATGGCTGCACCCGGCCGGCAATATCGCCGGTGCCGATCCGGCGGCGGCAATCATTGCCGAGGTGGCCAAACATATGTCTGCCAACGAAAGGCCAACCCATGCCCACATCCATTAGTCCCCCCGATCGCACGGGAAAATTTCTGCTGCCGATCGTCATCGCACTGGTGGCGGTCCTGCTGCTCGGCGCCGGCGCTACGATGTGGCTGGGCGGCGGCCTGCCCGATGGCCCTGCTGTTGGCGGTTCGTTTTCGCTGCTCGACGGCGATGGCAACCGCGTCACCGACCGCGACCTGCGCGGCAAATATGCGCTGGTCTATTTCGGCTACACCTTCTGTCCCGATGTCTGCCCGACAACCCTGAACCAGGTATCCGAGGCGTTCGACAGGCTGGGCGCCAAGGCCGACCGGGTGCGCCCGGTGTTCATCACGGTCGATCCGGCGCGCGATACTCCGGCGGTGATGAAGCAGTACGCCTCGTCGTTCACGCCCAGGCTGCTGCCGCTGACCGGCAGCGCGGCCGAGATCGCCGATGTCGCTAAGAAATACCGGGTCTACTACGCGCCGCACCGCACCGGCGATGCGCCGGGCGATTACACGATGGATCACTCGTCGGTGCTCTATCTGATGGGACCGGACGGCCGGTTCGTAGCACCTTTACGCGCCGATGCCGCGGCGCCGGAACTCGCGGCCGACCTCTCCAAGCAACTTAACTGAAGGTGCAAGCCATGAAATTTCTGTTGCCCGCCATCCTACTGCTGGCCGGTTTTCTCTCGCCGCATGGGTTCGCCGCGGACCCGGCACCGATCCGGCTGGAACATGCCTTCACCCGGTCGGCACCGGCCGGCGGCGTCGGCGCCTTCTACGTCACCATCGTCAATGGCGGCGCCGCGGACACGCTAGTTAGCGTCACCTCGCCGGTAGCCGGCAAGGCCGAGTTGCACGAATCTAAGATGGAGAACAACGTAATTAAGATGCGCGGCGTCGCCAGCCTGGCGATCCCAGCGGGCGGCACCGTCCAGCTGGCGCCGGGCGGCTACCACGTCATGCTGATCGCCCTGACCCAGCCATTGACCGTGGGCCGATCCATCTCGGTGACCCTGACCTTCGAGAAGGCTGGTCCCGTTGAAGTCTCCGCCTCGGTCGCCAAGCCAGGGGCGACGGGAGGCTAGACCCTGATGACTTCATCTATCTGAAGTCATCAGGGTCTAGCCTGTTGTTTTTCGCGTGATTCAGACCTTCGGTGATTCCACCCATGGTCATCACGCTCTAGCCGTAAACCGCGCGCGCGTTGTTCATAAAGAAGCCCTCACGCTGGGCATCGGAGATCCGGATCGGCAGCGCGTGTGAGGGATCATCGAAATCCCAATGCGGGTAGTCGGTGGCGAACAGCAGCCGGTCCCAGCCGATCCAGCCGATCGCGTCGCGCACATGCTCGCGCGGCTCGGGCTCCTCCATCGGCTGGCTGGTGAACCAGACGTTGCGGCGCAGGTATTCCGACGGTGACATCGTGAGGTGCGGCGTCTCCAGCTTCAGTTTCCGCCACTGGCGATCGAGCCGCCACATCAGCGAGGGTGCCCAGGCGAAGCCGGCCTCGACCATTACGACCTTAAGGTTGGGAATGCGCTCAAGCACGCCCTCAATCACCAGGCTGACCAGTCCCGCCTGACTCGACTGGGCGTGGCCGACCATGTCCTCGATATAGTAAGACGGCCAGCCGCCGGCGGTGACCGGATGTCCGCCATGGCCGAAGGCGTGGAAGGCAACCGGCAGGCCGGCGGCCGCTGCGGCCTGGTAGATCGGCCAGTAGCGGCGCTGGCCGGGCGGCTCGCCAGTGCGGCTCAGCATCAGTACTTGGGCGAAGTTCGGGTTGCCGGCCCAGTATTCGATTTCCCGGACGGAGGCGGTAGTATCCTCGTATGGCACCACGATCGAGGCTTTCAGGCGGGCATCCTGCGAGGTCCAGCATTCAACCTGCCAGTGGTTGACCGCATGGGTTAGCGCGCCGGAAAGGTCGGGGTGAATGGCGCCCTGCCCGGATGGGGTCAGCGGATTGAGAATGCCGAGCGCCACGTTGTTGGGATCGAGGTGCTGGAACGCCATAAACTTGAGGTCACTGCCGGGACCGCCGCCGCCGGGCGGCCAAGCATCGCGCCTTGACGCCATGGGCTGTGCCTTCGGGAAGGCCGGACCACGCTCATAAGGCTGACGATGCGTCAGGCCGAATGTCTCCAGGTGCTGCTTCCATCGCGCCGACAACCACGGATCAAGGTCGCGCACCGACTTCACGCGCGGATGGATGTCGCAATCGGCGATCATCAGCCGAGTAGAGGCGGAGGCGGGCGTCTTGTCGCGGTTCAGGACATCGACGTTCATGGTACGGACTCCCTCAAAGCATTCAGGCGGGGAAAAGCGTTCAGCGGATTGTCAACGGTTATCTTGCGCACAAGCTCTGGCGAAAAGCACTTTGGAAGTGCCTCCTGGCCATCAAACTGCCAATGCGGGTAGTCGGTCGAGAACACCAGCAGGTCATCCGACTTCATGTGGTCCATCAGCCGCAGCATGTCGTCGGTATCGGGCGGGGCGTCGATCGGCTGTAGCGAGAACCGCACCCGGTCGCGCACGATCTCGCTGGGCGGGCGATCGACCCAAGGCACCTCCATGCGCACGCCCTTCCAGAATTTCTCCAGCCGCCAAAGATAGCCCGGCAGCCAGGTGAAGCCGGATTCCAGCAGCACCACCTTCAGAGTCGGGAATTTGGAAAGCACGCCCTCGCAGATCAGCGACGTCAGCTGGGTCTGGAAGGCGTTGGCCTGGTTGACGTATTCCTCGGTGTAGTAGCTGGTCCAGCCAAGCGGCGAGTTCGGGTTGCGGTACGAGCTGCCGGCGTGGATGGCGATCGACAGGCCATGGCGCTCGGCGGCCTCATAGATCGGCCAGTGCTGGCGTCGGCCGAGCGGGGTTTCGCCCATCACCAGCAGCAGCACCGACACGAATCTTTTATCCGATGCCAGCCGTTCGATTTCGGCGACCGCGAGAGCGGCGCTCTGCACCGGGACGATAATGGAGGCGCGCAGCCGGGGATCGCGATCGAGCCACTCGGCCACGATCCAATCGTTCAGAGCGCGAGTGAACACGGCGCCCATATCCTCACTGAACGGCAGCTGCACGCCGTACAGGCAGTGCAGGATGGCGGTGCCGGTGCCGAACGGGTCCATTGCCTGTGCCGCCAGCAGTTTTGGCGTGGTCGCGGTACGGCCGTCGGCACCCTTCCAGTCTTCCCGTGTGGTGATCGGCCCGTTAGAGGGGTAGGAAATCGAGTAGAGTTCGTCGATGCCGCGGCGGACAACCTGCTCGCGCCACATGTCATCCAGGTACGGCATCAGGGCCGGCAGGCCGGGCAATACGGGATGCACATCGCAGTCGATCTGTAGCAGGAGGCTCATACTTACCAGCCTAGTCCTGGACCAGCCGGTGTCAAAGCGGCTAGTCGCTGAACAGCATGCCGCCATGCACAGACCAAGGATTTTCGAATTTCGTGATGAAGAGCATCTTAAAAGCGTAGTGGCGCAGCTTCCAACCGGTGGTGGTGCGAACGTAATCATCCTCGGTGGTGGCAGACATCCACACAGCCTTATTGTCCTTCTCCATCGTCGCCGGCTGCCACAGCATCCAGGAGGCGTGTGCGGTGTCGCCGTCAAGGGTGATCACCGGATTGACGAAGTAGTGCAGCGCGAAATTCCAGCGCCCGGCGCGGAGATGGTCGTAGATCGCCTCGCTTCCTTCCAGCCGGCCGAATTGCGGGCCGCCATCCCACACGGCGTCAGGCGTGAACACGGCCTCGACCTGGCGGCGGGTTATGGCATCGATCTCATGTTGCGGCCGGCGGCGGTGATCGACGGTGTATTTAGCGTCCGCACATTGTGAGTAGAACGCCTTGAGCTGACGGATCGCCTCGTAGTCCTCAATGCGTTGCAGCCGGTCCTCGATCGATGCCACGCCGTCCCTCCTAAGTAACGGGTCACAAGGGACTAGTCCCTTGGCGGGTCTGGGCAGAGCCCAGCCTTACTTCCTGTGGTCGAGCACGCGCTGAATCTTGCCCATCGAGCGTTCCAGCGTGCCGGGCGGCTCGACCACCACGCGCGTAGTGATGCCTATGGTATTTTTAATCTGCGTGATCAATGACTGAGCTTCTGCGCGCAGACCGTCGCCGTCCCAGTGATCGGGCCGGGCTTCGGCACGGACGGAAAGCTCGTCCATGCGGCCTTCGCGAGACAGCACAAGCTGGAAATGTCCGCCGCACCAGGGCCGGGCCAGCAGCAGCTCCTCGATCTGGGTTGGAAACAGGTTGACTCCGCGCAGGATCAGCATGTCGTCGGACCGGCCGGTGACTTTCTCCATCCGGCGGAACCCGGGCCGGGCGGTTCCGGGCAGCAGGCGGGACAGATCGCGGGTGCGATAGCGCACCACCGGCATGGCTTCCTTGGTCAGCGAGGTGAAGACGAGTTCCCCCGCCTCGCCGTCGGGCAGCACGGCGCCAGTTTCGGGGTCGATGATCTCCGGGTAGAAATGGTCCTCCCAGACATGCAGGCCGTCTTTCGTCTCGGCGCATTCCTGGGCGATGCCGGGACCGATGACCTCCGACAGCCCGTAGATATCAAGTGCCTGGATGTTGAAGCTGGTTTCGATCTCGCGTCGCATTGCGTTGGTCCACGGCTCAGCGCCGAATATTCCGATCTTCAACGAGGTTGCGCGCGGATCGAGGCCCTGGCGGACAAACTCGTCCAGGATCGCCAGCATGTAGCTCGGTGTTACTAGGATGACGTCGGGCTTCAAGTCGGAAATAGCCTGCACCTGGCGCTCGGTCATACCGCCCGACATCGGGATCACGGCGCAGCCCAGCCGCTCGGCGCCGGCATGGGCACCGAGGCCGCCGGTGAACAGACCGTAGCCGTAGGCGTTGTGGATCTTCATGCCCGGCCGGACGCCGGCGGCGTGCAGAGAGCGCGCGACGACGCCGGCCCACGTGTCGAGGTCGCCACGGCTGTAGGCGACGACGATCGGTTTCCCGGTGGTGCCGGAGGAGGCGTGCAGCCGCGCAATCTTTCCCTCGGGAATGGCGAGCAGGCCATACGGGTAGGTGTCCCGAAAATCCGCCTTTGTGGTGAACGGGAATTTCGCGAGGTCCGCAAGGTCGGAAAAGTCCGACGGATGCACCCCGGCGTGGTCCAAAGCCTGGCGGTAATACGCCACGTTCCGGTAGGCGTGGTTCAGCGACCAGGCCATCCGCTCGCGCTGAACGGACAGAACTTCGTCGCGGGAAGCGCTTTCGATCGGGTCGAACACCGCTTCGGGCATGGTCTACCCCGGCATCTTGATCAACAGTTCACCACCCTCCGCACGAACCTCGAAAATCTCGATGTCCTTGTCGATCGGCGCGCCCTGGCCCTTCCCGGTGCGAATGTCGAACCGCCCGGCGTGCAGCGGACACTCGATGCAGCCATCCTCTAGCCAGCCGTCCGACAGCAGCGCATATTCGTGACTGCAGATATTGTCGGTGCAGTGGAATTCGCCGCCTGGCAAGTGGTACACGGCCAGATCCCGCCCACCGGCGCGCACACCGAGCACCTGGCCCTCCGCCACTTCCGACGCCGCCGCCACCCGCACCCAACCGGCCTCCGCCATTGTGTTCTTCCTTCACGTTGCGGCTGCACGATGCCATCCCGGACGCTTCGTTCCAACCCCGCGATCTGGCGTTTTCGGCCGACACGCGCGAAACTGCGGCGATGAACACAAACATCATCCTGGGCGCTGGCCAAACCGGCGGCTGGGCCGCGGTCGCCATGCGTCAGACCGGCTTCTCCGGCCGTATCCTGCTGATCGGCGAAGAAGAATTTCGCCCCTATGAGCGTCCGCCGTTGTCGAAGGCCTGGCTGCTGGAGACGGTCGAGCCGCCGATCCAGTATTTCCACGCTGCGGAACGGTATGCCGAGTTGAACATCGAGTTTCTCGCTGGCTGCCGAGGCATCGCGATCGACCCGATCGGCCAGCGTGTCCGCCTCGACGATGACAGCGTCCATGCCTATGACAAGCTGCTGCTGGCGACCGGCGGCCGGGCCCGCACCTTGGCCATTCCCGGAGGCGAACAGGCGGCTACCTTGCGCACGGTCGAGGATGCGCGCCGCCTGCGCGATGCACTCGCCACCGCCCGGCGCGTCGTTTGCATCGGCGCCGGCGTGATCGGGCTGGAAATCGCTGCCGCGGCGCGCGGGCGCGGGCTTGACGTCACCGTAGTCGAGGCTGGGTCGGTCCCAATGGGCCGCAGCGTCACGCCGGAAATCTCCGAATTCGTCACCCGGCTGCACCGCGAGGCCGGCACCACCCTGCATTTCGACATGGCGGTGGAAGCGATCGACGCGGCCCCCGACGGCAGCCTAAGCGTGATCTGCGGCCGCGGCTTCGGCTTCGCCGCCGACCTGATAGTCGCCGGCATCGGCATGGAACGCGATTTCGACCTTGTCCGGTCGGCCGGCTTGACGGTCGACGACGGCATAAAGGTCGATGAATTCGGCCAAACCTCGGTCGCCAACATCTATGCCGCGGGCGACATCGCGGCGTTCTACCATCCGCTGTTCGACCGCACCCTGCGCCTTGAATCCTGGCGTCACGCCCAGAACCACGGCGTCACGGTTGGCCAAGCCATGGCCGGCAAGCCGA
>JAYTTA010000104.1:0-2360 GCA_043745345.1 Acetobacteraceae bacterium
GCAAACCGTGGCGATTCTTCTGCCGCTGACCGGGCCGCGCGCCGAGGTCGGCCAGAGCATGCTGCGCGCTGCGCAGATGGCGCTCGCCGCACCTGGCTCGCCGGTTCTGCTGGCCAAGGATACCGCCGGCACCGCAGAAGGCGCCGCGGCCGCTGCCCAAGCCGGTATCGCCGCCGGCGCCGGATTGATCCTGGGGCCGCTGACCTCAGCCGAAACGGCGGCGGTGGCTCCGGTCGCGCGCGCAGCGGGGGTAGCCGTGCTCGCCTTCACCAACGATTCCGCTCGGGCCCAGCCTGGCGTCTGGACACTCGGCATCACGCCCGCCCAGCAGGTCCACCGGCTGGTCGGCGCAGTGCAGGACCAGAATAAGACCCGATTCGCGGCCATGGTGCCGGAAAGCGATTTTGGCCGCGCCATGCGCCAGGCGCTGGTCCAAGCTACGGCGACCCGTGGCCTTCCCGCCCCCGAGACGCGCGGCTACGGGCAGGGCATGGCGTCGATCACCGCGGCCGTCCGAGATATTTCCGACTATAACGGCCGCCGTGGCCCAGCGGACGCGCGCATCCGCGCCGCTCGCGCTGCCGGCGGTGCGAACGGCAGGCGGGAAGCGGCAACCCTTGGCAAGCAGGGTGTGCCGCCGCCGCCGATGGATGCCCTGCTTCTCGCCGACACCGGCGAGCCGCTGAGCGAAATCGCGGCGCTGATGCCGTACTACGACCTCGACCGCGGCAGCGTGCGGGTGCTGGGCCCGACGCTGTGGGCCGACCCGGCCAGCCAATCCGGGCAGTTTCCTGGCGCCTGGTACGCAGCCCCGGATCCCGCTTTCCGGGCCGACTTCGTCCAGGCCTACGTCGCGAAATACGGCATACCGCCATCGCCGGTCGCCGACCTCGCGGTGGACGCCGCCTCGATCGCACGGCTGCTGGCGGCTGGGCCAGGTTTCTCGGTCGGGGCGCTGACCTCGCCCGCGGGCTTTGCCGGCGTCGATGGCACCATCGCGCTGCTGGCCGATGGCCAGGTGCGCCGCAGCCTCGCGGTTTTCGAAGTCCAGCGCGGCGGCGCGCAGATGGTGGCGCCGGCGCCACAATCCGCTTCCGCACCGGGAAGCTGATTCCGTCAATGCGCCCCGGGGTCGTCCTCAAGGCGACGTCGATCCTCACCGGAACCCCGGTTGTGGTGCTTTTGGTATTGTCGGCCACCGGGCTGCTGGCGTTCCAGGCGGCCGCGGCCGGCATTCTCGTCACCCTGGTGGCCAGCTTTGCGCTGGCTCTGGTCTGGGCGCGCGACCTCGACCTGGTTTTCGATGTGCTGCGCCGGGCCATGGCTGACACGCCGCCCGAGTCTGTGGATGCGGCCCCAACCTTGCCCTCGATGGAGCGGCTGAGATATGAGATCGAACGTCTCGGCCGGCAACGAACGGTCCGAATGGCCGGGGTGGAGGCGATGCGCCGCGCCGATGACGCAATCGTCGAGCAACTGCCCGACCCGCTGATCGTGCTCGGCGCCGACCGTTCGTGGCGGCGGTCCAACGCGGCGGCGCGCTCGGCGTTCGGGGCAGACATCCACGCGGTGCTGCGCCATCCCGATCTGCGCGCCGCGATCGACCGCGCCTTCGCCAGCAGTTCCCCGCAGACCGCGGCGATCGTGCTGCCGGTGCCCAGCCTGCGCGACGTGCATGCCAGCGTGATCCCGATCGATCCGCCATTATCGGATGGTGGCCGGGCAGTGATCGTGCTGTCGGACCGCACGCGTGAGCACGCGGTCGAGCGGATGCGCGCCGACTTCGTGGCCAATGCCAGCCATGAGCTGCGCACGCCGCTGGCCAGCATGATCGGCTTCGTCGACACGCTGCTCGGCCCGGCGGCCGACGACTTACCGGCCCAGCGCCGGTTCCTCGGCATCATGGCCGAGCAGGGTGCGCGGATGAACCGCCTGATCGATGATCTGCTCAGCCTATCGCGGGTCGAGCTGGTCGAGCATGAGCCGCCTTCCCAACGCGTCGATTTTTCCGGACTTGTCGAAGCTATCGCTGCGGGGTTCGAACCTCGCCTTCGAGATCGTGCGGTCACGCTCGATCTGAACCTGGATCGTGATCTGCCGTCGGTGGTGGGTGACTCGGACCAGCTGGCGCAGGTGGTTCAGAACTTGGTCGACAATGCGGTCAAATATGGCCGTGATGGCGGTGTCATCCGCATTCGGGTTACGCGCGCGCCGGCCGGCCAGAAGTTTCCCGCCCGGCCCGGCTGCCTGCTGGTGGTGATCGACGAGGGTCGCGGAATTGCGCGAGAACATCTGCCGCGGCTGACCGAGCGCTTCTACCGCGTCGACAAGGGCCGATCGCGCAATGCCGGCGGTACCGG
>JAYTTA010000105.1:0-2358 GCA_043745345.1 Acetobacteraceae bacterium
GGTGCCAGTTCCTTGACCCGCATCAGATGGTAGGCGTTGAAACGATAGGCCTCGCCGGCTGACACTTCCGGCGGTGTGAATGGGAAGGCCAGGTTGCCGGCGGTCGATAGCCGGCCGGCGTAGCCGAAATGCATCAGGTACTGCTTGGCGGTGCGCACCACCTCGGCGGCGCGGGCGGCGGTGGGGGCGATGCACTCGCCCATGACGAAGACCTCGCCGGGCAATGCCTCGCCGGGCGGCACGAACTGGCGCACGCCATCCACCCCATAGACGCGGAAGTTCAGCGTGTAGTCCTTGGCGGTGTCCTCACAGACCAGCTCGTCAACGAGTGCGGAGAGATCGGAAAGGATTTCCCGGTGGCCGGCGATGAAGCGCGGGTCGGCGGCGCCGGCCAGCAGCACTGCGCGCTCGCCGATGCGCCGCGCGCCCTCGATCTTGACCGTGAGCTGGCTGGCCGCGTGCCACATTGCGCCGGTGACGCGGGTGCGCCGTCCGTCGATCGCGGTGTACTGCGCCGCCGACAGGTCCAGCCTGCCCTCCGGCTCATGCACGGTGAACGGGTCGTTCTGCTCGTACAGGCTGTGCGCCGCGACCGAGACCGGCGTTGCCGCGCGCTGCGGCGCCATGCTCTCCAATTCGAAGCCGGTGTCGTCGAGCGTTGCCAGGATGGAGTCACGGCCGCCCGGCATGCAGCATAGCGAGGCGCACTCGATGATCTTGGCCATGTGCACGCACAACCCGGTGGGAAAGCCGAGCATCGCCGGCAGGGCGGCGAAGATCGCGGTGTCGCAGGCGCGGCCAGCCACCAGCACGTCGATGTCGGCCTCCAGCGCGCGCTGAAATTCGCCGATGCCCATCTGGCCGACGATGTTCGACGCGGCATCGACCTCCTCGGTGGTGAGGTCCGGCATGCCGTGGATCGGCGACACCTCGCCGGCGCGCACCGCGCGGTTGAGCACGTCGCGCGGGATGTCGGCCGCCAGCACGCCCATGCGGAAGCTGAGTTTTTCTTCGAGCGCGATGTCGCGCAGCATCGCCAGCGTCTGGTCGAGATGCGGCTTCGCCCCAGCCGAGCCGGCCGAGCCGATGACGAGCGGGATGTCGAGCCGGCGGGCGGCCAGCAGCACCTTGCGCAGATCGCGCCGGGTGGCGGCAGGCGCCGTCGCCAGTTGGCCGCTGCCTAGGTAGGTCGGCCCGATATCGATCGAACCCATATCGCAGCCGATCAGATGGGGATCGCGCGCCAACCCCGCCTCGAACGCCGCTGTCGGGATGCCGTAGCCGAGCTGGCCAGAGGCGCCGAGCAGCCGTATCGTGCGGCGTGCGCCGGGTTCGCGGAACTGGGCCAGGACCCGGCCGGACGCGCTCATATCTCGATCCCAAGCAGCGGTCCATGCTGCTGCGCGCCATAGACGTCGCGGTCGCCCGGATCGCCGGCGGTGATGCGCCGCGGCAGCACGATCTTGATGGCGCGGCCGAGCGGATAGGGGATGATGTCGATCTCCGCCGCCGGTACGCCATACAAGGCCGAGATTGCCGGACGCGACAGCGCCGGCGACTGCGCGACGCGCTGGAAGTCGGCGTCGGTCGCGAACATCACGTCGAGGGTAAGGCAGCGCGGCCCGGCGTTCTTGCTGCGGATGACCTGGGCGATGTCCTGCAACTGCATCTTTTTTTCTCTTGTGTCGCTTGGGCTGCTTTTAGCAGAAGCATGGGGCTCCGCCCCAAACTTCGCCCGGTAAGCGACCGGGAGCGCATTCCCTAAGGGAAGGGGTTACAAGGGGCATGCCCCTTGGCGGGGTTTGAGGCAGGGTCCTGTGCTTTCTTGTCTACGGCGCCAGCATCAATGCTGATAGCTTGAATCGACCCTGTCCAGCTTTCGCATCAGCGCGGCGAACTCGATCTCGCCCTCGGGCCTTGGCTGCATGCCCTGGTAGCCGTCGAGGTCGGCTGCCGACCGGTCGGCGACCGCGGTCGGGACCAGGTCCAGCGTGCCGGCGGCTGCGGCATCGAGCTGGACCTGGCAGGCGCGCTCCAGCCGGTAGAGCCGTAGGAAACATTCCGGCACCGTCTTTCCGACCACCAGCAGACCATGGTTCTTCAGGATCATCGCCTTGTGCGGGCCGAGCGACGTCACGATCCGCGCGCGCTCGTCTGGATAGAGCGAGGCACCCTCATAGTCGTGGTAGCCGATCCGGTTGTGGAACACGGTGGCGAACATGGAGACCGGCAGCAGCCCCTCCTTGATCGCGGCGATTGCCATGCCGGCGCGCGTGTGGGTGTGCATCACCACCAGGTTTTCGTCCGACCGGGTCATGTGGATGGCGGAATGGATGATGAAACCGGCGAAGTTCACCG
>JAYTTA010000106.1:0-2354 GCA_043745345.1 Acetobacteraceae bacterium
ATATCGAGCCCGCCTGGCGCGATCACCGGCGGTAGCATCATGTTCTCGGTCACCGACAGCGAGCCGAAGATACCGCGCTCCTCCGGGCAGATCGCGATGCCGGCGCGCGCGATGGCGTTGGACGGCATCCGGATGGTCTCGGCGCCCCTGTAGGTGATGCTGCCCTCGCGCCGCGGCACCAGCCCCATGATCGACTTCATGGTCGTGGTCTTGCCGGCGCCGTTGCGGCCAAGCAGGGTCACGACCTCGCCCTCGCGGACCTCGAAATCGACGCCGTGCAGCACGTGGCTTTCGCCGTACCAGGCGTTCAGGCTGCTTACCTTAAGCATGTTCGGTTCCCAGGTAGGCGGCGATGACCTCGGGATTCGCGGACACGGTGGCGTAGTCGCCCTCGGCCAGGATTCGACCGCGCGTCAGCACCGTGATGGTGTCGCAAAGCCCCTCCACGACGGACAGGTTGTGCTCGACCATCAGGATGGTGCGGCCCTGGCGAATGCGCTTGATCAGCTCGACGATGCGATCGACGTCCTCGTGCGTCATGCCGGCGGTCGGCTCATCCAACAGCATCATCTCGGGGTCGAGCGCCAGGGTGGTCGCGATCTCCAGTGCCCGCTTGCGCCCATACGACAGCAGCCCGGCGCTGGTCTCGACGTATTCGGTCAGTCCGACATCGACCAGCAGCTGGCGGGCCCGGTCGTCATATTCCTTCAGCACCTGCTCGGAGCGCCAGAAGTCGAACGAGGCGCCGCGGGCGCGCTGTAACGCAAGACGGACGTTCTCGAGCGCGGTTAGATGCGGGAACACCGCCGATATCTGAAAACTGCGCACCAGGCCGAGCCGCGCCACCTGGGCCGGTTTCAGCCCGGTGATATCGCGACCCTTGAATTGTATGGTGCCTCGCGTCGGCGCAAGGAATTTGCTCAGCATGTTGAAGAAGGTCGTCTTGCCGGCCCCGTTGGGGCCGATCAGGGCATGGATCGTCCCGGTGCGCACGCGCAGCGCGACCTCGTTGACGGCGACGAAACCTTGGAATTCACGGGTCAGGCCTATGGTTTCCAGGATGGTATCTGACACTCAGCCGCCCCCTGTATTTCTTTATGGTTCGATATTGCGCTGTGATTTGCATATCGAGACGGCGCACGCAAGATTGGTTTTCCAGTCAAGAAACGAACTTTGTCTATGACCCAAGCCGCCATGACCCAAGCCGCCACGACCCAAGCCGGGCGATCGCCGATCAAGCTCCGCAGCCCGCTGTTCGCGCCGGGCGACCAGCCGCGCAAGATCGGCAAGGCGATGGCCTCGGCCGCCGACGCCGTTATTCTCGACCTGGAGGACAGCGTTGCCGCCGGCATGAAGATTTCTGCCCGCCCGATCGTCGCCGACGCGGTGCACGCCAATCCGGGCCGCACCATTCTCGTGCGGATCAACCCACGCGACACGCCGTGGTATCTCGGCGACCTTGCGGCGGTCGTTGCGGCCAGCCCCGCCGCCATCCTGCTGCCGAAATGTTCCGGTGCCGTGGACCTCCAAACGCTGGATCATCACCTTGAAGTGCTCGAAGTGGCCGCCGGTCTGGAGGTCGGAACCATCGCGGTGCTTCCGATCGTTACAGAAACCGCGCACTCGCTGTTCACTCTCGGCGAATATGGCCGATTGGAAGGCAATGCCGCCCACCGGCTGATCGGCCTTGGCTTCGGCGCCGAGGATATCTCCGGCGACCTCGGCGTGCCGCCGCGCCGGCCCGATGGCGCTTATCCTGCCCCGATCGCCGCCGCCCGCGCCGCCGTGCTCGCCGCCGCCGCCACCTGCGGGGTGATCGCCATTGACACGCCATGGCCGGATTTCCGCGATCCGGTAGGCCTTCGCGCTTTGGCCGAGAACGGCGCCGCCGATGGCTTCTCGGGCATGTTCCTGATCCATCCCGCCCAGATCGACATTGCCAACGAAGCCTTCAGCCCATCGCCCGACCAGGTCGAATGGGCCATCAGGGTGAAAGCCGCCTTCGCCGCCAACCCGGAGTCCGGCGTCTTCGCCCTCGATGGCAAGATGATCGACCGGCCGCATTTCCGTTTGGCAGTCCGCATCCTGAGCGCCGCACGCACGTAAGCTTGGGCTCCCCCTCCGCCGGCATTCCAACTGGCCGAAGGCGGCCAGTTGGAACCTTTGCCTGCTCCGCCCAAACCCACCCAGGGGCAGGTGCCCCTTTTTACCCCTTCCCTTAGGGGATGCGCTCCCGGGCGCTACCCGGACGGGGGTCAGGGGCAGAGCCCCAGCCTTACCTAAGCTTTTGGTAACCCGCCCCACGGCAACAGGCGCGTAACACAGGAATGCTATAGATCGCGACGATGTTGGAA
>JAYTTA010000107.1:0-2353 GCA_043745345.1 Acetobacteraceae bacterium
GTCAACCTGGCCTGGGCGATTGCAAGGCTGAAAAACAAGCTGCTTTCATTGCCGACCCAGCTCCGCGCTGCAGCCGCCTATGAGGAAGCCGCCGCTATCGCCGACGAAGATGTAACACGGTGCGAGGCGATCGGCCGCCACGGGTTGGAGCTTATCGTGTCGCGACAAACTCTCGGCCGACCGGTCAACGTGCTGACCCACTGTAATGCCGGATGGCTGGCGACGGTGGATTGGGGCACCGCGCTGGCGCCGATTTACACCGCGCATGATGCCGGGATCGACATCCATGTCTGGGTCGACGAGACCCGACCGCGCAACCAGGGCGCGGCACTGACCGCGTTTGAGCTTGGCGCCCACGGCGTGCCGCACACGGTGATCGCCGACAATGCCGGCGGCCATCTGATGCAGCACGGCGAGGTCGATCTAGTGATCGTCGGCGCCGACCGAGTAACGCGCACCGGCGATGTCGCCAACAAGATCGGCACCTACCTCAAGGCCTTGGCGGCGCACGACAACGAGATACCGTTTCACGTGGCACTGCCATCCTCGACGATTGATTGGACGATGTCCGACGGCGTTTCCGGCATCCCCATCGAGCAGCGGGAGGATGCCGAGGTCACCCATGTCTCAGGGCTGGGCGCAGACGGCCTTGTCGCGTCCGTGCGCGTCGTGCCGGTAGGTAGCCGTGGCGCCAACCCGGCGTTCGATGTCACACCGGCGCGGCTGGTCTCCGGGCTGATCACCGAGCGCGGCCTGTGCAACGCGACCGAGGCCGGGCTTTTCGGCCTGTTCCCGGATCACGTCTGACGGTCTTCCCAATTTGGCGAAGGTGGCACGCAATCGCCGCCGGCGTTTTACTGCTGTCGGGCTGTTCCGCGGTGCCGCTTCAACCCGACGCGCATGTGCCGGATTTCGCCCGCGCGCCGTTTGAACCGTTTTCGCGCGATGCGGCGATCGCCATCGCGCTGCGTGAATGGCGGCTGTTCGGCGAGCCGGTGCGCGACGAGCCGCCCGGTACACAGGTCATTCCCGATGACGATATCCCGATGCGCCAGCAGGGACTTTGGCAGCGGGTTGGCGAATACTGGTGGCTGGGCCAGGACGCCGGCACCGCGCCCGCGCGCTGGACCGGCCGGCACGACCAGCACGGGCGGGTTTTTCCCGCCGACGAGGATGACCGCTTTGCCTGGTCCGCCGCTTTTCTGTCCTATGTCATGCGCAGCGCCGGGGCGGGATCGCGTTTTCCCTACGCCACTGCCCACGCAACCTACATCGACGCCGCGTGGCAGGCGTCTCGCGACCCAACGACAGCATCGCCGATCACCGCACACCCCGCCGAAACCTATCCGCCGCAGCCGGGCGACCTGATCTGCACAGGCCGCGACGACGCCGCATCGATCCGGTTTGCCGACCTGCCCGTGAAGGGCTTCCCAAGCCATTGCGACATCGTCGTGGCGGCCGAGGCGGGCCACCTGAATGTCATAGGCGGCAATGTCGGCGGCGCTGTCGCGATGAAGCATGTGCCGATCCGTGCCGACGGCACCCTGTTAGATGCACGTTATCCATGGTTCGTCATTCTGGCCGTGCACTACCTGACGCCGTAGGCAGGAAAGCCTGGGCTTCCCCTCCGCCGGCATTCCAATTGCCGAAGGCGGCAATCGGAACTTTTGCCCACTCCGCCCAAACCCGTCCGCGTTCAAGCGTTGGGGGATAGTCGCCCCTTTGAACCCCTTCCTTAGGTTGGGCGCACCGGGGCGCTACCCCGGCGGGGTTTGGGGCAGAGTCCCATACTGCTAGCGCTGCCGCCACGGCAGGTTTTCGGCTTTCCAGCCGCCGACGGTGCCGCGATGGCCGGCGCGGTCGGGCGGCCCCTCGAAGCCGTCGGCGATATTGTAGACATGGGAAAAACCGGCATCGCGCATCGCCAGAGCGGCGGCGACCGAGCGCACCCCACTGCGGCAGAGGAAAAAAATATGGTGCTCGGAGGTGAAGCCGGCCGAGCGCGCCTGGGCGACGAAATCGGCGTTGACCGCCATCGCTGGATAGACCTGCCACGGGATCAGCACCGCCTGCTTGCCGGCCTCGGCCAAGTCAGGTAGACCGACGAAAGCCCATTCCGGATCGGTGCGGACATCGACGAGCTGTGCCTGCGGGTTGCTCCGCAGCGCCTCCCATGTCTTTGCGGGGGAAACATTCTCGATCATGCTGGCCTCTCCACTGGATGGGTGCGGCGGCAATCGCATGACTGGCCGCGGCATTCAACCGCTATCGAACATCCCAGACGGCCAGGAACTCCGACCCATGAGTCTTTCGCAGCCTGATTTCGCCGACGGCTTGACCGCGGCGATCGGCA
>JAYTTA010000108.1:0-8628 GCA_043745345.1 Acetobacteraceae bacterium
CCGCTTGCACCGGTTCCGCCGGTTGCTCTCCCCCAGGTTGCGCCGCTGCCGGCGGATACCGGCGCAACAACCGGACCATGAGCGCCATCGCCGGCAACGCCGCGAACAGGCAGATCATGTAGAACCGCGGCCAGCCAACGGCGCGGGCCAAAACACCTGAAAAACCGCCGATCGTGTGCACGGCGATGGCTGATAGCGACGACAGGAGCGCGTAGTGGGTCGCCGTGAAGGCGAGCGAGCACAGGCCGGACAAATAGGTCAGGAAAGCCGCGTCGGCCATGCCCTGTGCGAACGCCTCCGTGGCCACGGTTGCATACAGCATCCCGACGTTATCCGGCGAATAGGCAAGCAGAATATACATCGCCATCGCCACGGTCTGCGCCCAGCCAGTCCAAAGCAATGCCCGGCCGACGCCGATGCGCGCCACCAGCCAGCCACCGGCCGTGTAGCCGGCAAGGGTAGCGCCAAGCGAGAACAGCCCGTTGCCGGCGATCACCGCACTGGAAAAGCCGAGTGCGCGGTAGAAGGGAGCCGTCATGATGCCGGCCATCGCCTCGCCCAGCTTGAACAGGGCGACGAAAGCCAGGATGGTCACGGCCCCGGGACGCCAGAGGAATTCCTGCAACGGCACCACCACGCTGGCGCGGAAACGTCCGACCGTGGCAACCGCCGCCCGCATCGCGGTCAACGCGGGCTCGGGCGCCAACAGCGTCGCCGGCACGCCAAGGGCGATCAACGCCGCGATGCCAAGCAATGCTGCGGTCCAGCCGATTCGGCCCGAGGCCGCGATCACCCCTGAGGTCGCGATCAGTAGCGCCACCCGGTAGGCCCAGATATACACCGCCAGCGCGGCCCCCTGCAGTCGCTGCGGAAAGCTTTCGATACGCCACGCATCGACCACGATGTCCTGGCTCGCCGACAGAAACGCGACCAGCGCCGCCGCCGCCATGGCGGCGAGCGGCGCCGCCGGGCTAGAGCTTGCAAGCATTACTGCCGATGCCACCAGCAATGGCTGGATGACCATCAGCCAGCCGCGCCGCCGTCCCAGCCGGTGCAATCCGAACGGTGCACGCACCTGGTCCAGCACCGGCGCCCACAGGAACTTCAGTGAATACGCCAGTCCGATATTCGCCGTCAGCCCGATCGCCGCCAGCGATGCGCCGCCATCAGCAAGCCACAGCCGAAACGTGAAACCCGAAAGCGGCAGCGGCAGGCCGGCGGTGAAGCCGTAGGCAGCCATGATGAGCAGTCGGCGGTCTGTCTTCATTTTGGCCAATCAAGTTTTAACAAGCAGGGCCTCTCCCCCAGACCCCGCCCGGGAACGCATTCATGGGTATAGGGGTTCAGAAGGGCGACGGTCCCGAATGCTCATCGCCTGCGGCGCTTTATATACGTTTTATACATGCATCGCTGCCGATCCTGATCGCTTTTATACGGCTTCATAAACTACTCAGGCGCCCTACCTAGGAGGTCCCATGCTCGACGCCGTCTACATCCTTATTGGTATCGCCGCGTTTGCCGTCACGGCGCTGTATCTGCCGGCCTGCGACGGCTTGTGACATGACCCTCGACTATATCTTGGGCGCCGTCGTGACGGTCGGCCTGCTCGGCTATCTCGTCTACGCCCTTATCCATCCCGAGCGTTTCTGAGGATCTGTCCGACATGACAATCAACGGCTGGATTCAGATCGCGCTGTTCTGCGTGGTCGTGACTTTGCTGGTCCGCCCGCTCGGCGGCTACATGACCCGCATCTTCAACGGCGAGCGCACGCTGTTGTCGCCCGTGTTGCGGCCGGTCGAGCGCGGGCTTTACGCCGCCTGTGGCATCGATGAGCGCGAGGAGCAGCATTGGGTCACTTACGGCGTGGCGATGCTGGCGTTCACCCTCGCCGGCTTCGTCGTCCTCTACGCGCTGCAACGCATGCAGGCGATTCTGCCGTTCAATCCCGCCGGACAGGCGGCGGTCTCACCGGATCTGGCCTTCAACACTTCCGTCAGCTTCGTCACCAACACTAACTGGCAGTCTTACACGCCGGAAAGCACCATGAGCTATCTGACCCAGATGGCCGGCCTGACGGTGCACAACTTCCTCTCCGCCGCCACCGGCATCGCGCTGGCGATCGCCCTGATCCGTGGATTTTCCCGACGCTCCGTTCGCACGATCGGCAACTTCTGGGTCGATATGACGCGCTGCGTGCTGTACGTGCTGCTGCCGATATCGATCGTCGTCGGGTTGTTCTTCGTCTGGCAGGGCATGCCGCAGAACCTGGCGGCCTATACCGAGGCGACGACGCTGGAGGGCGCCAAGCAGGTCATCGCCCAGGGACCGGTGGCGTCGCAAGAAGTGATAAAGATGTTCGGCACCAACGGCGGCGGGTTCTTCAACGCCAACTCCGCGCATCCATTCGAGAACCCCAACGCGCTGACCAACTTCATCCAGATGGTGCTAATCTTCGCCATCAGCGCGGCATTGACCAACGTGTTCGGCCGCATGGTCGGCAGTCAGCGCCAGGGCTGGGCGATCTTCGCGGTCATGGGCCTGCTGTTCCTGGCCGGTACCGTGGTCACCTACAGCGCCGAAGCCGGTGGCAACCCGGCCTTCGCCGCCATGCACATCGACAGCGCGGCCGGCCCGGCCCAAGCCGGCGGTAACATGGAGGGTAAGGAAACGCGGTTCGGCATCGCCAACTCGGCCTTGTTCGCGACCGTCACCACCGATGCGTCCTGCGGCGCCGTCAACGCCATGCATGACAGCCTGCTGCCGCTGGCAGGCATGGTGCCCATGATCAACATGATGCTGGGCGAGATCATCTTCGGCGGCGTCGGCTCGGGGCTTTACGGCATGCTGCTATTCGCCATTCTCGCCGTGTTCGTGGCCGGGCTGATGGTCGGGCGCACGCCCGAATACCTCGGCAAAAAGATCGAGGGGCGGGAGGTCAAGATGGCGATGTTGGCCATCCTGATCCTGCCGCTGTCGATGCTCGGCTTCACCGCGGTCGCGGTGGTGGTAGCACCTGGCCTGGCCGGGCTGTCCAACGCCGGGCCACACGGGTTCAGCGAGGCGCTATACGCCTACGTCTCGGCCACCGGTAATAACGGCAGCGCCTTCGCTGGGCTGTCCGCCAACACACCGTTCTGGAACACCACGCTCGGCCTCGCGATGTGGATCGGCCGGTTCCTGGTCATCGTGCCGATGTTGGCGATCGCCGGGTCACTGGCGTCCAAGAAGATCGTGCCGGCCTCGGCGGGGACGTTCCCAACCGATGGCGGGTTGTTCGTTGGCCTGCTGATCGGCGTCATCCTGATCGTCGGCGGCCTGACCTTCTTCCCCGCACTGGCACTCGGCCCGATCACCGAGCACCTGGCCATGCAGGCCGGCACGCTGTTCTAGCCGCGCATCCGCCAAGCTGTTCTAGCCGCTCTTCACTCACTCACGAGAAAGCATCATGTCAGATAGAGTAGCTCCCCGCGGCACGCGAACCTCGATGCTCGATCCCGCCATCCTAGTTCCGGCCATCGGCGGCGCCTTTCGAAAACTCGATCCACGGCTGCTGGCGCGCAATCCGGTCATGTTCGTGGTCGAGATCGTCGCCATGCTGGTCACGCTGCTGTTCCTGCGTGACCTGGCGACCGGCGGTGCCGGGCTTGGCTTCACCTTCCAGATCGTTTTCTGGCTCTGGCTCACCGTGCTGTTCGCGAACTTTGCCGAAGCGGTGGCCGAGGGCCGCGGCAAGGCCCAGGCCGCCACCCTGCGCCGGGCCCGCACCGAGACGCTGGCCAAGCAGCTGACCTCGCCGATCGGACGCGAATTTCGGGAGGTTGCGGCGGCGGCGCTCAAGCAGGGCGACATCGTGCTGGTCGAGACCGGCGACCTGATCCCCAGCGATGGCGAGATCGTCGAGGGCATCGCCTCAGTCGACGAGTCCGCCATTACCGGCGAATCCGCCCCCGTCATTCGGGAAAGCGGCGGCGATCGATCTGCGGTGACGGGCGGCACCCGGGTGTTGTCGGACTGGATCAAGGTGAAGATAACCGCGGCCCAGGGCTCGACCTTCCTCGACCGCATGATCGCGCTGGTCGAGGGCGCGCAGCGGCAAAAGACTCCGAACGAGATCGCGCTGAACATCCTGCTCGCCGGCCTCACCATTATCTTCGTGTTCGCCGTCGCCACCATCCCGAGTTTCGCCTCCTATTCCGGTGGCTCGGTCTCGGTCGTGGTGCTGGTGGCGTTGTTCGTGACCCTGATCCCGACCACCATCGGCGCGCTGCTGTCGGCGATCGGCATCGCCGGCATGGACCGGCTGGTGCGTTTCAACGTGTTGGCGATGTCGGGCCGCGCGGTCGAGGCGGCTGGCGACGTCGATACGCTGCTGCTCGACAAGACCGGCACCATCACCTTAGGCAACCGCCAGGCGACCGCTTTCATACCCGTCACCGGCGTGTCCGAGATGGATCTGGCCGATGCGGCGCAACTTTCGTCGCTGTCCGATGAAACCCCCGAGGGTCGCTCCATCGTCGTGCTGGCCAAGGAGAAATACGCTATCCGCGGCCGCGAAATGGCCTCGCTTGACGCGAAGTTCATCCCGTTCACGGCGCAGACCCGGCTAAGCGGCATCGACGCCGATGGTTCTTCGATCCGCAAGGGCGCGGTCGACGCGGTGATCGCCTATGTTCGCTCGCTCGGTGATCGAAATGGCGGCAACACCACAACCGTTACGGTTTCTGAGGCGACAGTGAAGGAACTGGTCGCCTGCGCTGACGAGATCGCCAAAGCCGGTGCCACGCCGTTGGCGGTGGCCAAGGATGGAAGGCTACTTGGCGTTATCCAGCTAAAGGATATCGTCAAGGGCGGCATCCGTGAGCGCTTCTCCGAGTTGCGCCGGATGGGCATCCGCACCGTGATGATCACCGGCGACAACCCGCTGACCGCCGCCGCGATTGCCGCCGAAGCCGGGGTGGACGATTTCCTGGCGCAAGCCACGCCCGAAGCCAAGCTCAAGCTGATCCGCGACGAGCAGGCCCAGGGCAAGCTGGTGGCGATGTGCGGCGACGGCACCAACGACGCGCCGGCGCTTGCCCAGGCCGACGTCGGCGTGGCGATGAACACCGGCACCATGGCGGCGCGCGAGGCCGGCAACATGGTCGACCTCGACAGCGACCCGACCAAGCTGATCGAGATCGTCGAGATCGGCAAGCAACTGCTGATGACCCGCGGCGCGCTGACCACCTTCTCGATCGCCAACGACGTGGCCAAGTACTTCGCCATCATCCCGGCGATGTTCATCGTGTTCTATCCGCAGCTGCAGGCGCTCAACATCATGCGGTTGAGTTCGCCCCAAAGCGCCATCCTGTCGGCGATCGTGTTCAACGCGCTGATCATCGTGGCGCTGATCCCGCTGTCGTTGAAGGGGGTGAAATACCGCCCCGTCGGCGCCGCCAGCATCCTGCGGCGTAACCTGCTGGTCTACGGCGTCGGCGGCATCGTGGTGCCGTTCATCGGCATCAAGATCATTGACCTACTCGTCAACGCAGCCGGCTTGGCTTAGGAACAGACATTATGCTCAAGCAAATCCGTCCCGCGATCCTGATGATCGTGCTGATGACCCTGCTCACCGGTCTTGCTTACCCGCTGGCGATGACCGGGATCGCCGGGCTTCTGTTCCCGCGCCAGGCCGCCGGCAGTCTGGTCGAGCGCGGCGGTCATGTGATCGGCTCCGAACTCATCGGACAAAACTTCGCCGCCGAAAACTACTTTCATGGCCGACCGTCGGCAACCACCGACACCGATCCGGCCGACGCGACCAAGACCATCCCCGCACCATACAACGCGCAGAACTCCGGCGGCTCCAACGCCGGGCCAACCTCCAAGGCGCTGATCGACCGGGTGAAGGATGATGCGGAAAAGCTCGCGGCGGAGAACCCGGGTGTCGCGGTCCCTGTAGATCTCGTCACCACCTCCGCCAGCGGGATTGACCCCGACATCACGCCGGCGGCAGCGAGCTTCCAAATTCCCCGGGTCTCGCACGCGCGAAAACTGTCGGAAGACCGGGTGCGCCAGCTGGTCGCGGATAACACCGAAGGCCGCCTGCTCGGCCTGCTTGGCGAGCCGCATGTCAACGTGCTGAAGCTCAACATGGCACTGGATGCGGTTGGCGGTGGGTGAACGCGATGGGGGCGACCGGCGCCCTTCGCCGGACGCCCTGCTCCAGACCACGCGCCGGGATGACCGAGGACGACTGAAGATTTTCCTCGGTGCCGCTCCCGGCGTCGGCAAGACGTTCGAGATGCTGTCCATCGCCCAGGTCCGGATGCAGGAGGGGCTGGATGTCGTCGTCGGCATCGCCGAGACCCATGGGCGGCGCGAGACCGAGGCGTTGCTCGCCGGGCTTGAGGTCATTCCGCGGCGCTCCGTCCACTACAAGGGCGCCAACCTGACCGAGATGGACATCGACGCTATCCTGGCGCGTAAGCCGAAACTCGTGCTGGTTGACGAGCTGGCCCACACCAACGCGCCTGAAAGCCGCCATCCCAAGCGCTACATGGATGTCGAGGAGTTGCTCGCCGCCGGCATCGACGTCTACACCACGCTGAATATACAGCATGTCGAGAGCCTGAACGACGTCGTCGCCAGCATCACCCGCATCCGGGTGCGCGAAACGGTGCCGGACTCGATCATCGACCGTGCCGACGACATTGAGGTCATCGATCTCACCCCCGACGACCTGATCCGCCGGCTGAACGAGGGCAAGGTTTATGTGCCGCATCAGGCGGCCCGGGCGATCCGGCACTACTTCCTGCCCGGCAACCTGACGGCCCTTCGAGAGCTGGCGCTGCGGCGGACGGCGCAGCGAGTCGATGCGCAGATGGTCGACTACATGCAGGCGCACGCCATTTCTGGTCCTTGGGCCGCCGGGGAGCGGGTATTGGTCTGCGTCAGCGGCGAGCCCGGCAGCATCGCCGTGGTGCGTCAGGCACGGCGCATGGCAGACCGGTTGCGCGCGCCATGGGCCGCAATCCATGTCGAGACCTCGCGCGCCGCCCGGGCCGGAGAGGCAGTGCGCGACCGCGTCGCCGAGGCGCTGCGGCTGGCAGCCAGGCTTGGCGCCGAGGTGGTGACCAATCCTGGCCAGGACGTTGCCGAAATGGTCCTGCAATACGCGCGGACGAACAATTTCACCCACGTCATCGTTGCAAAGTCGAATCGGCCTGGCTGGCTCGATTTCCTGCGTGGTTCGGTGACCTACCGGCTGATTCGAAAGTCCGGCGGGATCAACGTCCATGTCATTGCCCAGCAGCCGGATGTCGCGGCTGACCCGGCGCCGCTCCCCGCGCCGGTTCGCCCACCGATAAAGATCTCGGAGTATGGCGGCAGCCTGGCCTTCGTCGCTGGCGCGCTTGCGGTGGCGCTGGTGCTGCGCCAGACGCTGGCGGTATCCAGCCTGACCTTGGTGTTCCTGATGGCGGTGCTGGGCAGCGCCATCAGCTACGGGCTGTGGCCGTCTCTGTTCGCCTGCCTGCTCAGCGTGCTGGCCTATAACTTCTTCTTCCTGCCGCCGCTCTACACCTTCACCATCTCCGATCCTGAGAACGTGGTCGCGCTGTTTTTTTTCGCCGTGGTGGCAGTCATCGCCAGCAATCTGGCGGCGCGCGTGCGGGCAGAGGCAATCGCCGCTCGCCAGCGCGCGCGGATGACCGAGGAGCTTTATCTGTTCAGCCGCAAGCTTGCCGGCGCCGCGGCGCTGGACGACCTACTATGGGTGACGGTGCATCAAATCGCGCTGATGCTGAAGGTCAAGGTCGTCTTGCTGCTCCCCGAGGCCGACAAGCTTGAGGTAAGGGCCGGATTTCCACCAGAGGACAGCCTGGACGACGCCGATCTCGCCGCCGCCGCCTGGTGCTGGAGCCACAACCAGGCGGCGGGGCGCGGCGCCGATACGCTGCCGGGCGCCAAGCGCCTGTTCACCCCCCTCGGGACCGGCCGCGGTGCCGTCGGCGTGATCGGCATCGATCGCGACGAACTCGGCGTGCTTCTGACGCCCGAGCAGCACCGGTTGCTGGATGCGCTGTCGGACCAGGCAGCCCTGGCGATCGAACGTGTATACCTCGCAGGGGATGTCGATCGCGCAAAGCTGGTGGCCGAGACCGACCGGCTGAGATCGGCGCTTCTGACCTCGATCTCGCACGATCTGCGCACGCCATTGGCCTCGATCCTGGGCTCCGCCAGCAGCCTGTCGCATCACGGCCCGCAGCTTGACGCGGCCGAGCACGCCGCCCTGCTGCGCACCATCCAGGAGGAGGCGGAGCGGCTCAATCGCTTTATCGGCAACCTTCTTGACATGACCCGGCTGGAATCCGGGCCATTGCGACCCAGGCTGGCGCTCGCCGATGTGTCCGACGTGGTCGGCGCCGTGCTGTACCGGGCCGAGAAGATACTGACCGATCACACCGTCGAGGTGACACTTGCCGCCGGGCTCCCGATGCTGTTGCTTGATGTCGTTCTTTTTGAGCAGGTGTTATTCAACCTGCTCGACAACGCCGCCAAATACGCGCCATCGGGCTCGCGCATAGAACTGCTGGCCGGCGAGGAGAACGATCGGGTGATGGTCCGGGTGCGCGATGAGGGTGACG
>JAYTTA010000109.1:0-8628 GCA_043745345.1 Acetobacteraceae bacterium
AGAGCGTTGGATTTCTCACCCTGGCGCAGCATCACCCAGCCCAGGCTGTCGAGGATGGCGCCGTCGTCGGGCCGCTGGGCGACGGCGCGCTCGATCATCTTGCGCGCCTCGACGAGGCGGATGCCGCGATCGGCCCAGCTATATCCGAGGTAATTGAGCACGATTGGCTGGTCCGGGGCGAGCCGCAGCGCATGCTCCAGGTCAGCCTCGGCTTCCGGCCATTGCCGGGCGCGTTCATGAGCGACGCCACGTTCGTAGTAGACCGGCCAAGCGTCGCGGCGCGGTCCGACCAGCCGGGCGACGGCGCGGTCATAGGCGGTGATCGCCTCCCGAAAACGGTTCTTGGAGCGCAGGATGTCCCCCTGCTGGATGTCGGGCACCGGGCTGTCCGGATAGGTATTGGCCAGCTCCGTCAGCTCGGCCATTGCCACGTCGGTGCGGCCGTCCTGTTCCTGCAACCTGGCCCGGCTCAACCGCACCAGGCCATACATCGGATCGGCGGCGCTGACATGGGCCAGCGCCGCCAACGCCGCGCGCGGCTGATGGCTGCTTTCGTCGATGCCGGCCATCAGCAGGGCGGCGGCGGTAGACTCAGGCCGAAGGTCGAGCGCCAGCCGCAGCAGGATGCGGGCCTGATCGACCGCGTCCTGCTGGCGCAATGCCGCGGCCACCGCCAGGTAGGCCTCCGCCATGCCGTCGATGGCGGTGGGCACCGGGTTGCGGCCGGCCTGGGCAAGCAGCGCCGGCAGCACCAGCGACAATTCGGTCTGGCCATCCGCCAACGGCGCCAGCGTCTCACGCGCCGCCGCCATGCGGCCCTGGCGCTGTTCCCAGCTGGCCAGGATCTCCGCGATGCGCACGTTGGTGGTGCCGAGGTCGCTGCGGACCACACGATAATAACGCTCGGCCTCGACGGTGCGGCCGGCCTGGTCGGCGATCAAGGCCATGTGCAGGGCATAGATGCCGCGAAACCGGTTGCCGTCGGCATAGGGCCGCAGACCGGTCAGCGCGACCTCCGTCCGCCCGCCGCCCTGCTGCGTCCAGGCGATCAGCAGCGGCGCCAGAAGCTGGGTCAGGCCCATCCGCGGCAACGCCGAAAAGCGTTGCTCGGCCTGCTGCCAGCGCCCGGCATGAGCATCCGTGTTGCCAAGCAGGAACTGGGCTTCCTGAACGTCCGGCAGCTGCTGCGCCAGGGTGATTGCCTCGGGCCGGCCGCTGAGTAGATTGGCGAGAAAGGCGCTGCGAAGCAGATCAGGGTTGGTCGGATCGGCCGTCAGAACCTGCCCAAAGGCCTGCGCTGCCATCGCCTGGTTCTGCTCGGCGGCGGCAAACCGGCCCTGCAGGTAGGCCCCGGTCACGCCGGAGCCTGGCCGCGCCTCGGCAAGGTTGCCTGGCCCGGCGCCATCGGAGGCGGCATTGCCCGCGGCACAGGCGGAAAGCAGGCTGAGCCCGAGCAGCAGAACGCGGCTGACGGCGATCAACGGCGGAAATCGTTCAGCATTGGGCGTTCATCCGATGGCTGCATTCACTCGGTGGCCAGCACTCTACAATCGCCGGAAGGCCACTGTCATGAACCATATTGTAGTGACCGCGCAAAGTGCCAGCCGCCGCAGGGTTTCGACCGGCCCGGGCGTTGCAGCTTGCGGCGTGGCGCCGGATCGGCTACGCGCCGCCACAAACCTGCACCTTTGAGTTTCTGCGCATGGGTTTCGCCCGATGATGTTTGCCCAATGAATTTTACCGGCCACCCTATCGCCGCCGCTATGCCGGACGGTACTGCCCTGCTGCGGCCCAACCTGCAGGAGACGGTGCTCAACCTGACCTCGGACATGTCGTTCGCGACCCGCAATCGGTTGGCGATCAAGGATCTGACCGATGCGTGCGGCCTGTGGCGCCTGGGTTGGACGCTGGGCTGGTTCGACATCCGGCTGCGCTATCGCGGCTCGATGATCGGACCGTTCTGGCTCACGCTTTCGACCGCGGTGCTGGTCGCGGCACTGGGCGTGCTCTACTCAGCGCTGTTCCATATAACGCTGCGCAACTACCTGCCATTCCTGGCGATATCGCAGATACTGTGGATGTTCATCGCGACCCTGGTCGGAGATGCCTGCATCTGCTTCACGTCCGTGGAAGGGGTGGTGCGGTCGGTGCGAATGCCGTTCCACCTCCATGCGCTTCGAACCGTAGTTCGCAACGTTTTGATTCTGCTGCATAACGTTATCGTCGTGGTCGCAGTCTATGCCGTGTTCGACCTGTGGCCGGGGTGGTCGGTGCTGCTGACCTTGCCGGCGATGGTGATCTGGCTGGTTGACGCGATCGCCATCTGCCTGCTGCTCGGCGCGTTCTGCGCGCGCTTTCGCGACGTCTCGCCGATCGTCGCCAGCGTCATGCAGATCGCCTTCTTCATCAGCCCGGTGATCTGGAAGCCCGAGCAACTTGGCGCCAACGCGGTCTACCTGGTGCTGAACCCGTTCTATTCGCTGCTAGAGATCTTTCGCGGGCCGCTGCTGAATGAGCCTCCCGGTACTCTCGTCTGGGTATCCGCCATCGCCTATAGCCTGGTGCTGTGCGGTCTGTCCTGGATGTTCTTCATCCGCGCGCGCGGCAGGCTGGCGTTCTGGCTGTGACCCGTTCTCTGTTGATACGAGGCTCGGCGCGCATAGAGGTCGAGAACGCCTCGATCCTGTTCCCCCTGTACCATTCCAACAGCCGCAGCCTGAAGAAGACGATGGTCGCCGCCGCTTCCGGCCGGGTGGCGGCCGATATCGGCAACCGAGTTGTCGTGCAGGCGCTGCGCGACATCGACCTGACGCTCGCCAGCGGCGACCGGCTCGGCCTGATCGGCTCCAACGGCGCCGGCAAGACCACGCTGCTGCGCATGCTGGCCGGCATCTACGAGCCGGTATCCGGCAGCGTCCACATCCGCGGCAGCGTCAACGCGCTGCTCGATCCCAACCTTGGCATGAACGCCGAGCTTTCGGGCCGTGAGAACATCCGGCTGCGCGGGCTTTATAACAACCTGTCGCCGGCTGGTTTACGGGTGCTGGAGGAGGACGTGCGGGAGTTCGCCCAGCTTGGCGACTTCATGGAACTGCCGATGCGGATCTACTCCTCCGGCATGGTTATCCGGCTTGGCTTCGCGTTGGCGACGGCGATCCGGCCCCAGATCCTGCTGATGGACGAGTGGTTCCTGGCCGGCGACGCGGATTTCCTGGAGAAGGCGCGCGCGCGACTGGAGGATATGGTGCGCGGCGCCGAGATCCTTGTTCTTTCCAGCCACCAGAACGCGGTGGTGATGGAGTGGTGCTCACGTGTGCTGTGGATGAAGGATGGTCGCATCCACGCCGACGGCGAACCGCGCGAGATCATCGAGCAGTATCTCGGACATCCGTTGCCCGAGACGCTGGCCCCTGAAGTCGCCGCCCTGCAACCGATCAGCTGATTTTTACCTGCCCCTTCATGTGCGGGTGCAGGCCGCAGAAATAGTCGAAGTCTCCGACGCCCTCAAACGTGAAGGCGAAGCTCTGGCCGGTATCAAGCACGTGCGACCGGGTTTTCAGCGCCGGGCAGACGATGCTGTGCGGGATGTCGTCCTGATTGGTCCAGGTGACGGCCGTGCCGGCCTTGAGCGCGAGCAAGGCCGGCTTGAAGCTGAAGTTATCGATCGTCACCAAGGTGCCTGCGGCCGGCTCTTCGGCCTTCGCCCGGGCCGCCACACTCACCAGCGTCGCCCCGCTCGCGAGCCGCAGGATATCCCGCCGTCTCGCGGGCCGCGTGATCCCGTTCATGACGGCCTCAGCCGGCCAACGGAGTATTGACCACGGCCAACGGCTCCGTGTTGCGCACCAGGCTAACGCGCGCGGTGCCGAGCAGCGCGTGCAACTCGCCGGCCGGTACCTTGAGCGGACCGGCGCTGGGCGCGGTGCCGGGGGCGGGCTGCGGGAACGCGGTCGAACGCGCGGTGTGGAAGGCGACATGGCCCTCGATCTTCTGCATCGTCTGGTGGATGTGGCCGTTCAGCACCGTGACCGAACCGAAACGCTTGAGATAGCCCAGCGCCTGGGCGCTGTCCTCGGTTCCCCAGCCCCAGTCGGTGTAGATTACCCAGAGCGGAATATGCGCGAAGACGACGATCGGCGTGCTGGCGGAGCGCGCCTTGAGGTCGTTTTCCAGCCATTCGAGCTGGGCGTGGCCGAGATTGCCCATGCCGCCGCCCTTGAGGTCGATCACGTTGACCAGGCCGACGAAGTGCACTCCGCCGGCGTCAAAGCTGTACCAGCCATCGCCCTTGGTGCCTTTGCCGAACCGGTTGAGGTAGGATTTGCCGTCCTCCTCCAACACGTCGTGCTCGCCCGGGACATAGTGGGTCTGGATGCCGGTCGCACCGATCAGCTGGGTAGCGGTATCGAACTGGTCCGGACGGGACAAATGGGAAATATCGCCGGTGTGTATCATCAGCGCGGGCTTGGTCGGCGCTGCCACGACCTGGTCGAGTGCCGCCTTCAGCGTGCCGGTGACGTCGGGGTTGGCCGGCTTGTTGAAGCCGAGATGGCTGTCGCTGATCTGGGCGAAGCTGAAATCCTTGGTTGCCGCCTGGGCGGAGCCGATCAGGCCGGAGCGCGGAATGCCTCCGGCCACGGTCCACACCATCGCCGAGCCGGCCCAGCTCATGCATTTCAGCAGGCCGCGGCGGTCGAGGCCGCTGTTTTCGTCTTGCACCGTCTGGATATCCCTGTCCACCGGACACGCCAACCGCGTCCACATGAACATCAGACCGAAATGATTCCGGGTTTATTCCGTGAAAAATTATTTTTCGTTCTGGAATAAATTGGTCGCATGATCGATCCGACATGGATGATCATCCAAAACTGGAATGACAGTTGGCGACTGAGCCATCCCGTGACGCACGCGGCCAACAATCCGGAAAACAAAGATTCGAGCGGCAGGCGCTGCCGCATCTCGGCGCCGCGTTCAATCTCGCGCGCTGGCTGGCCGGCAACACCGCCGACGCTGAGGACATCGTCCAGGATGCCTACTTTCGCGCCTTCCGCTATTTCGACAGTTTCAGCGGTGACGACATCCGGGTCTGGCTGCTGGCCATCGTGCGCACCAGCTTTCTGTCCTGGATCCAGAAGAATCGTTCGCCGTCGCTGGTCTTCCTGGCCGAGGAGCCAGCGTCCGCCGCCGTCGAGACCGCCTGGACCGAGGCTCAGGACAACCCGGAGACGCTGCTGCTGCGCGGGCTCGACGCCAGCGCCATCTCCCGGCTGGTCGAACAGCTGCCGCACGAGTATCGCGAGGTGCTGATCCTACGTGAGATCGAGAATCTGTCCTACCGCGAGATCGCCACCGTCATCGGCGCGCCCATCGGCACGGTGATGTCACGGCTGGCCCGGGCTCGCGCCCGGCTGCGGCTGGCCTGGCTGGCGCACGATACGGAAACCCGACATGCACCGTGACGCAAACCTGGTTTCCCGGTTGGTGGACGGCGAGCTCGGGGCAGTCCGGGCCTGGCTGGCGCGCCGCCATGTCGCGCGCTGCGCTGGCTGTGCCCGGCTGTTCGAGGCCGACCGGGCGATGAGCGCGGCACTGAAAGCCAGGCTGCCGCGCCACAGCGCCTCCGCCGGCCTTGCCGAACGCATCGCGTCGACGCTGCCCCAGCCGGCCGCGCCACTCCGGAAAAACAGATGGCAACCGGCAGCCAGGCTCGGGTTCGGCTTTGGCGGCGCGCTTGCCGGGATCGCACTGACCCTGCTGGTGCAGACCGGGATCGACCAGCGTGCCGGCACGAGCCTCGCCCGGCTGGCGATCGACGCGCACACCGCCGCCGCCAGTCATGAGATCGACATCGCCGACAGCGACCACCACGTGGTCAAGCCGTGGCTGTCGGCGCGCATCGACGTGTCGCCGCCGGTGCGCGATCTGCGGCCGTTCGGTTTTTTCCTGGTCGGCGGCCGAATGGACCATCTTGGCGCGCAGCCCACCGCCGTGGTGGTCTATCGCCGCGACAACCACCACATCGACGTGTTCGCCTGGCCGGCCGACAAACCCGACGCGGCACCCGTGAGCTCGTCGCGCAAAGGGTTCAACAGCGTTACATGGCGCCGCGGGGGGATTTCGTTTGCCGCCGTTTCGGATTTGGAGGCGGCTGAGCTTTTGGTGTTGGTTGGGCAGCTCTCGGAGGGGACGTAAGCAAGGCTGAAGCTCCGCCCGGGAGCGCTTCCCTCAAGTGTGGGGGTTCAAAGGGGCGACTGCCCCTTTGCGGGGTTTGGGGCAGAGCCCCATGCTTACTGCCTGTGGCGTCAGCTCAGCCCGCCGTGTTTTTCGACGAACTCAGAGATTTCATCGACCCCGATGCCGGCGCGGATGTTGGCGAACACGAATGGCCGGTCGCCGCGCATCTTCTTTGAGTCGCGGTCCATAACCTCCAGGCTGGCGCCGACAAAGGGGGCGAGGTCGATCTTGTTGATGACCAGCAGGTCGCTGCGGGTGATGCCGGGGCCACCCTTGCGCGGGATCTTGTCGCCGGCCGAGACGTCGATGACGTAGATCGTGAGGTCCGCCAGTTCGGGACTGAAGGTCGCGGACAGGTTGTCGCCGCCGCTTTCGATCAGGATGATTTCGAGGTCCGGGAACCGGCGGTTCATCTCGTCGATACCGGCCAGGTTGATGCTGGCGTCCTCACGAATCGCGGTGTGCGGGCAGCCACCGGTTTCGATGCCGAGGATGCGGTCCTCGGTCAGCGAGCCGGCACGGGTGAGGAACTGCGCGTCCTCCTTGGTGTAGATGTCATTGGTGATGGCGCAGATGTCGTATTTTCCGCGCAGCCGTTTGCATAGGGCGTCCATCAGCGCGGTCTTGCCGCTGCCGACCGGGCCGCCGATGCCGACGCGCAGCGGGCCGTTGCTGGATCGTGTCATGAGCGGAACAGCCTTGTGTATTGGGTTTCGTGGCGCATCGCGGCGATGTCGGAGCGGAAGGCGAAACCGCCGATGTCGTCGAGCGTGGCGTTTTGGGAGTCTACGGCAACCTGCAGGGTGATCAGCTCCAGCGCCGCCAGGACGCGCAGCCCGGCGGTCTGGCCGAGCGGGATCAGGCGTACGGCGGCGAAAATCAGGTTGGCGGTGAACGCCTGCAGGAACCCGGCGGCTGTCGCGTTCTCGGGGATCTTGTGTGCACCGGCCAAGGCGCCGAGTGCGACAGGATAGGCGATGTGGCGCTCGCCGATGCGGGCCGCGAGAGCTGGGAGCACACCGGCGTGCCAGGGTGTGGCGGCGGCGAAGAAGGCACCGCCCTGCCCCAGCGTTTCGGCCTGGCGTTCGCGCGCCGGGGCCATGGCGGCGGCGAGTTCGGCAAGGCCAGCCAATGCATCCAGGTCGTTGGCCGCGCGATGGGCGTGGCGCAGCAGGATAACGTCGGATCGGCCGGCGCCATGCCTCAGCACGTCGGAAAGCCACAGCTCCAGGCTTGCGGAGTCAAAAACATCGCGGCTTTCGATCGCCCACTCCAGGCCGTGGGAGTAGGCATAGGCGCCGGTTGGAAACGACGGCGACAGCCAGGCCAGCAGACGCCATGTCGAGGTGTCAGTCATGGTCACGGTCATGGTCGTGGTCGTGGTCGTGGTCATGGTCGTGGCCGTGACTGTAACTATGACCGGCGCTGTGCGAATGGCCACCGGCGTAGGCGCCAGCCTCGGGATCAAAGGGTTCTTCGACGGCATCGACGTGGCCGCCGAGCTTCTCGACCATTTCGGCGATGACGTGGTCTTGGCGGATGCGGATGCGATCGCCGAGCAGTTGAACGGGCAAATGGCGGTTGCCGAGATGCCAGGCGATACGGACCAACCCGGCGTCGTCGTGGGCGTGGATTTCGAGCAGTTTTTCGGGTGCGGCGACTACGCGCACGATCGCGCCGTCCTCGCGCACCAGGCCGTCGCCGTGGCGTAGTCGCACGACGTGCGGCAGGTCGAGCATCAGGTCGTTTTCACCTACGGTGCGAAGCAGGATGCGGCGGCGATGGCGGCGGTCAAAGTCTAGTTGAACCTGGTCGACTTCCGGAGCACTCCATTGGCCGGCTGGAATTACCGAGATCGCGCGCATCAGAATAGGAAGTAGCGCTGGGCCATCGGCAGCACCGTGGCGGGTTCGCAGGTTAGCAGCACGCCGTCGGCGCGGACCTCGTAGGTTTCGGCATCGACCTCAATGTTCGGCAGCGCGTCGTTGTGGATCATCGATTTCTTCGAGATGTTGCGCGTGTTGGAAACGGCGAGCAGCCGGCGTTGCAATCCGAGTGTTTTTCCGATGCCTGCCTCCAGCGCCGCGCCGGAGACGAAGGTGACGCAGGTTTCGGCCATCGCGCGGCCAAACGCGCCGAACATCGGGCGGTAATGCACCGGCTGCGGCGTCGGGATCGAGGCGTTGGGGTCGCCCATCGGCGCCAGCGCGATCATGCCGCCCTTGATCACCAGATCGGGCTTGACGCCGAAGAACGCCGACGACCACAGCACGAGGTCGGCAAGCTTGCCGGGTTCCACCGAACCGATTTCGTGGGACAGGCCCTGCGCGATCGCCGGGTTGATGGTGTATTTCGAGATATACCGTTTCACCCGGAAATTGTCGTGCTCGGCCG
>JAYTTA010000110.1:0-8602 GCA_043745345.1 Acetobacteraceae bacterium
GGCTAAAAGGATTATCGCCTACAGCGTTCAGGCGTGGCCGGCGGGAGTCATACCTTCCTTGCCGGTCACGCGGACGACGGCGGCGAGCAGTCGCAGTGCCTCGGCACCGCCGCGGTCGGTCAGGCCGCCGGTTTCCATTTCTATTGCGAGTATCTCGGCCTGGCCGGCGATGGTTTCGCCAGCCCGACAGAGCGCTTCGTGCGACAGCGTCAGTTGAAGCTCATCGGATAGCAGGGTCCAGTCGGAGAGCATGATGGCTCGTCCTATTTCTGGCCGTTTTGGCGTTGAGGGCCGCATCGTGGCGGTTTGATGCGGGGCATCGGAAGTATGGCGTGGAATGATTAACGCCAAGTTCGTGCCGGCCTAAACGCCGCAGGCAAAAGCCTTACCCTTCCACTGAAGGGACGCGGTCCCCGGCGCTTCCCAATGCCTGAAAGTGGCGGCGGAGGGAGAGCCCTGGCCTTCTACTCCTTACGCGTAATCTCATACAAAGCGATCGCGGTCGCCGCGGCGACATTAAGGCTTTCCATCCCGCCGGGCATGGCCAGGCTGGCGAGTTCGTCACAGGTTTCGCGGGACAGGCGGCGCAGGCCGTCGCCCTCGGCGCCCAGCACCAGTACGACGCGGCGGTCCGACAGGGCGCGGCCGGACAGCGGTGTGGAGGCATCGCCATCGAGCCCGACCACCCAGCAGCCGGCGGCTTTCAGCGCGATCAGGGTGCGGGCAATGTTGACGGCGCGCAGCAGCGGCACGCGTTCCAGCGCGCCGGAGGCGGCCTTGGCGAGGGCGCCGGTCTCATCCGGTGCGTTGCGATCCTGCACGACCACCGCGGCGACACCGAACGCCGCCGCCGAGCGCAGGATGGCGCCGACGTTGCGAGGGTCGGAGACCTGGTCCAGCACCAGGATCGGGCCGGGCCGTTCCAAGGTCTGCGCCAGTCCGGAGGAGGTGAGCAGGTCGGCGAGCAGGGCGGCACCCTGGTGCACGACATCGCGGCCGAGAAGATGCTCCATCCGGGCGCGCTCGACCCGTTCGGGGGCCAGGGGCCAGGGTGGTGGCAGGCGTTTGGCAAGGGCGGCTTCCGCTTCCTCGGTCAGCAGCAATTTTCGCAGACGGCGCTGCGGATTGGCGAGGGCCGCGACGACGGCGTGGTGGCCGTAGAGCCAGACGGTGCCGCGGGGATGATCGATGCCGCGCGGTTTTTCGACGTTGGGTTCGCGTGCGGGCGGCTGGTCCTGTGGCCGGCGCTGCAAGGCCGGCGCCATGGAAAGCCGGGTTGGCGAGACTGCGACCGGCGGCGCCTGGCCCAGGCGATCGGGCACGGCACGTGCAGATTGGCCGCGATATGCCGGTTTGGCGCCGTCGCGGCGGTTGGGGGCGCTGTCCGAACGGGGCGCGTTGTAGGATCGGGTGGCGGGGTGGGCATTGTCGCCGCGGTTTTTCGATGACGCACCGCCTGGATTGCGTGAGGCCGTGCTGGCGGCATCGCGCGGTGGACCGCGCCTGGACGGTGGCGCACCGCGTGGCGATTTGTCGTAGGGCGCCTTGTCGCGCGATGGTTTGTCGGGCGGCGAGCCGGACCCGCCCGGCCCTCGGGAATGTGGAGGTTTCATGATGCGGCCGCTTATACCCAGTTGTGGTGGCGGTGCCCAGCATGCCGAAATCGGCGCCGGCGCGTTGATCCTCTGCTCGCGCGTCGACCCCCGTGCTCGCGCGTTGACAACGTGCAGATTTGGCAATACTCCGCGCGGTTCATGGCATGGCTGTTCAGGATCGGGCGACCATGGACGATGGAGGGGTGCCCGAGTGGCTAAAGGGGGCGGACTGTAAATCCGCTGGCGTACGCCTACGTTGGTTCGAATCCAACCCCCTCCACCATCTGTCTCATGGCTGAGTTCGAGGCGCGCGGGTGTAGCTCAATGGTAGAGCTCCAGCCTTCCAAGCTGGCTATGAGGGTTCGATTCCCTCCACCCGCTCCATTGTCGAGACCTGCCTTCCGTGTCACGGCACTTGACAGGACGGCGCTTGCACTCTCTCTACGCGGTTTCTGCGTTCAGGTTCGACAGCCTCGGTTATTCACGAAGCGCTGCCACGCCAGCTCGCCGTGCAGGGGTGTAGCTCAATTGGCTAGAGCGCCGGTCTCCAAAACCGGAGGTTGTGGGTTCGAGACCCTCCTCCCCTGCCAAACTACCTGAGAATGATTGATTTGGCGGAACTGGCCTACGATCCGGCCTGCTGTTTTGAGTTGTGAAGGGAATATGCGGCGTGGCGGTCAACCCAGCGAAATTCTTGCGCGAAGTACGCGCCGAGGCGGTCAAGGTGACCTGGCCCTCCCGTAAGGAGACGCTGGTGACCACCGGCCTGGTTTTCGCCATGGCGGCGCTCGCGGCCATTTTCTTTTTCGTTGTGGACCAGATCGTCGGCGTCGGGGTTCGCGCCCTGTTCAGCGCCGGTATCTGAGGAGAATTGGCTATGGCCAAGAAGTGGTACGTGGTGCACGTCTATTCGGGCTTCGAGAAGAAGATCGCCCAGCAGATCAAGGAGCAGGCGGCGCAAAAAGGCCTGGCTGAGCAGTTCGACGAGATCCTGGTGCCGTCCGAGGAAGTGGTTGAGCTGCGCCGTGGCCAGAAGGTCAACGCCGAGCGCAAGTTCTTCCCAGGCTATGTACTGGTGAAGATGGAACTGACCGACGACGCCTGGCATCTGGTCAAGGACACGCCGAAGGTCACTGGGTTCCTCGGCACTAAAACGCGGCCATCGCCGATCACCGAGGCCGAAGCGGAGCGCATTCTGAAGCAGGCCCAGGAAGGCGTAGAGCGCCCGCGTCCGGCCGTACTATACGAGGTCGGCGAGCAGATCCGGGTGGCCGACGGTCCGTTCACCAGCTTCAATGGAACGGTCGAGGAAGTGGACGAGGAGAAGGGCCGCGTGAGGGTCAGCGTTTCGATCTTTGGGCGGTCTACGCCGGTTGATTTGGAGTATAGTCAAGTAGAAAAGGCGTAGAAGGCCAGGGCTCTGCCCTGGACCCGCCAAGGGGCAGTCGCCCCCTGTGACCCCTTCACTTAGTCAGGCCAGTCCAGGAGCGCTTCTCCTGGCAGGGCTTGGGGCATAGTGGACGAAGGTTCCGCTTGCCGCCTTCGGCAATTGGAATGCCCACGGAGCGAGACCCCATCCTTACTTGCTTAGCAGGGTTAGCACACCTTCAAGCTGATCCATATTGCTGTAATGAATCTTCATTACGCCACCGGATCCATTAAATCCAATGTCCACTTTTAGCCCCAGCCGCTCCGACACGCCCTGCTCCAGGGCGATCGTGTCCGGGTCTGGAGCCTTTGGGGATCGGGGTTCTCTCGGCGTCTTGGCCAGCGCCTCGGTCTGGCGCACGTTCAGGCCGCGCGACAGCACGGCAGCCAAGGCGGCTTCCGGCTCGGCGTGCATCAGCAGCGCCTTGGCATGGCCTGCCGACAGCGTGCCCTTCTTGAGCTCGGTCAGCACGCTGTCGGGCAGCCCAAGCAAGCGCAGCGTGTTGCTGACATGGCTGCGGGATTTGCCGACGGACTGGCCGATCAGTTCCTGGCTGATGCCGAAGTCGTTGACCAGGCGGCGAAAGCCCTCGGCCTCCTCGACTGGGTTGAGGTCCTGACGTTGCAGGTTTTCGACCAGGCCGGCTGCCATCGCGTTGCGGTCGCTCAGCTCGCGCACCAGCACCGGCAGCTCGTGCAGCCCAGCGGCCTGCGCGGCACGCCAGCGGCGCTCCCCCGCGATGATCTGGTAGTGGCCTTTCTCGGTCGGGTGAGGGCGCGCCAGTAGCGGCTGCAGGATGCCATGCTCGCGGATGCTGTCGGCGAGCTCCGCCAGCGCCGCGGGGTTCATTTCGCCGCGCGGCTGGTATGGGCTGGGCTGCAGTCTCTCGATGGAAACGGTTTTTATGCCGTTCGCCGCCGGCGTGCCTGTATCGCCCATCAGAGCGGCCAAGCCGCGGCCAAGGCGGGGGCTGGCTTCCCGGGTGCTCATGAGTAGACTTTCTGAAGTGTTTTCTCACGTTTACGGAATTCGGCGGCCAGCCGGACATACGCCTGTGCACCCGGCGATCGATAATCGTACAGCAGCACTGGCTTGCCGTGGCTTGGTGCTTCGGAAACCCGGATATTGCGCGGAATAACAGTGTCGTAGACGACATTGCCGAAGAAGCTTCGCGCGTCGTTGGCCACGAGTTCAGACAGGTTGTTGCGCCGGTCGTGCATGGTCAGGACGATGCCTTGCAGCGCTAGGCCTGGATTTAGCGCCAGCTTGACGCCATCGATGGTGCGCGTCAGCTGGGTTATGCCTTCAAGGGCAAAAAACTCGCATTGCAGCGGCACCAACACCCCATCGGCTGCAACTAACGAGTTTAGTGTGAGCAGCCCGAGGCCAGGTGGGCAATCGATCAGGACAAACCGGTAGTTCGACTTTTGGCGTATGTCGGCAATCGCATCGCGCAGGCGAAATTCCCGGCGGTCCAGATCGACGAGTTCGATCTCGGCCCCGGCGAGGTCGGGCTCGGCGGGAACAAGATCGAGGTTCGGCACGAAACTCTTCCGAAGCGCCGATGCGATGGGTGCGTTCTCGATGAGTAGCCGATAGCTGCCGGTATCGCGGTCCTGCCGCGAAATACCGAGGCCGGTCGAGGCGTTGCCCTGGGGGTCGAGATCGATCAACAGAACGTTCTCGCCGGCAGCCGCTAGGGCAGTGGCCAGATTGATCGCGGTGGTGGTCTTGCCGACACCGCCCTTCTGGTTGGCGATCGCAATGACGCGCGGTTGGAGTGAATTAACTTGAAGATGCGACAGGAACAATCTCGCTGATACGAAGCACGCTGGCACCGGGCGATGTCCGGCTGGCGATGCGTTCGGTGCGCATGTGCCATTGCGTGGCTGCTGCCGTCAATTCCTCTTTGGCGCTGGCGCCTTTGAGAAACAGGCAGGCACCACCCGGGGCAACAAACCGGGCTGCGAGCGCCAGCAGCTGCGGCAATCGGGCTAGGGCCCGCGCCGTGACGATCGCTGCCGGTTTCAGCACGAGGGTTTCGGCACGCGTGGCATGGATACGTGCCGGCGTCTGGGTCAAGCGCGCCGCCTCCCGCAGGAAGGCCGCCTTGCGTTGATCGGCTTCCACCAGGTCGAATGGAACGCCGGTTGCGATGCAGAGCACCAGGCCGGGAAATCCACCACCGGAGCCGAGATCGATGGCCCTGTCCGGACACGGGTTCATCAGGCTGGTGAGTTGCAGCGAGTCCTGGACATGACGCTGCCAGATGTCGTTTTCGTCTGCTTTGGAAATCAGGTTGACGGTCCGGTTCCAGCGTAGGAGGCAGGCGACGAACTCAATCAGACGCCCATGTGTTTCACGTGAAACACCTAGTGCCGTGGCGTTGGGCGCGGCAGCCGTCATCCGGTCGTGCCTGCTTCATGTTTCACGTGAAACGCCCGCTGCCTAACATGCGCCGAAATCGCACCCAACGCCGCCGGCGTCATGCCTTGGATACGGGAAGCCGCGCCGAGCGACTCCGGTCGGATTTGAGACAGCTTGCCAAGAAGCTCGGACGAAAGGCCCCCGATGTTGGCATATTGAACATCGTCGAGCCGCACTTCCTCCTCGCGGCGGAACTGCCGGACCTCACTGTCCTGGCGCACCAGATACCCGGAGTATTGCGCCTCGGTCTGCAGGTTCGCGAAAGCTCTGGCGGAAACCTCGCGAAGCCATGGAAAGGCCTCCAAAAGCGCCTCGATGGTGACGTTGTTGTTCCCAAGCAGGCTTCTCACCGAACGCCATTTGCCGTCGCTGCGAACGTGAATGCCGCGGGCCTCAAGGTCGGACGGAAATGCACCTTCCCTGTCCGAGCGCGCGGCGGCGGCAACCATTTCGCGGTGGTGATCACCGAACTGCGCCGCGCGCTCAACACCGACGCAACCCCAGCCAATACCCTTGCCCGTCAAACGAAGGTCTGCGTTGTCGGCCCGCAACGTCAGCCTGAACTCGGCGCGTGAGGTGAACATCCGATAGGGTTCGCTGATGCCCTGGGTGACCAGATCATCGACCAGAACGCCGATGTAACCCTCAGACCGGTCGAGCGAGATCGGCGGTGTTCCACTCGCCTGCCGTGCCGCGTTCAGGCCCGCGACAATCCCCTGCGCCGCTGCCTCCTCATAGCCGGTGGTGCCGTTGATCTGACCGGCCAAGAATAGCCCCGGAACCGCCCGAACCTCCAGCGCCCGGGAAAGCGAGCGCGGATCGACATAGTCATACTCGACCGCATAGCCAGCCCGCAGAATTTTAGCGTGTTCAAGCCCCGGTATTGTCGCCAGAAACGCTTGCTGCACGGCCAATGGCAGGCTGGTGGAAATCCCGTTGGGGTAAACTGTGAAATCGTCGAGACCCTCCGGCTCCAGAAAGATCTGGTGGCTGAGTCGGTCGGCAAACCGAGAGACCTTGTCTTCAATCGAAGGGCAGTAGCGCGGACCGACCCCGGTGATCGCGCCGGCATGGATCGCAGACCGGTGCAGATTGTCGCGAATGATCGCATGGGTCGCCGGTGTGGTTGCGGTTATCCGGCATTCCACTTGCCGGTTCTCGACCTGCGTGGTCATCGTGCTGAAGAACTCCGGCGCCTCGTCGCCATGGTCCGGGTCAAGGCCGCTCCAATCGATCGACCGCCGGTCGAGCCGTGGCGGGGTTCCGGTTTTCAGCCGGCCGAGTGGCAGGCCGAATCGAGCCAGCGTATGCGCCAACGCGACCGACGGTGCCTCGCCGACCCGGCCGGCCGGTGTCTGCACGTCGCCGACATGGGTAACGCCGCGCAGGAAGGTGCCGGTCGTCAACACCGCGGCGCCACAGCGTACCCGGGTGCCATCGCCACAGACGATCGCCGCAAGCCAGCCATCAGGGCCAATCTCGATATCCTCGACCGCGCCGGTGCGAATGGAAAGATGCGGCTGATCAGCCAGCATCGCCTGAATCGCGTGGCGATACAGCGACCGGTCGGCCTGGGCCCGGGGTCCGCGCACCGCCGGACCCTTGCGCCGGTTCAGCAATTTGAAATGGATGCCGGCTCGGTCCGCCGCACGACCCATCAGCCCATCGAGCGCATCGATCTCGCGCACCAGATGGCCTTTACCAATGCCGCCGATTGCCGGGTTGCAGGACATTTCACCAATAGTTTCAATGCGATGGGTCAGCAGCAAGGTCTTGGCGCCAATCCGTGCGGAGGCCGCTGCCGCCTCGCATCCAGCATGGCCGCCACCCACCACCACCACGTCAAACCGCTCACTCATACCCAAACATCCATCATCATTTGCCGATACAGAACCGGCCGAATATGTCGCCCAGAAGGTCTTCGACACCAACCTCCCCGGTTATTCTTCCCACCGAGCGCAGGGCCAGGCGAAGGTCTTCGCCGCGCAGTTCAGGAAGAAGCACGGCGCTGGCAGCCATCAGCCGATCGCAGGCCTCCAACAGTGCCGCGCGGTGCCGGGCCCGGGTCAACGGCGGCGGACCCTCCTGCTCGGTCAACCGACGCGCCTCGATGGCGAGGCGCTCACGCAGGCTATCCATCCCGACACCGGTAAGCGCGCTCACCGCCAGCGCACCATCAGGAGTAACGCCGCCAAGGTCAGCCTTGTTGGCGACGCGCAACCCCGAACCCTGAGTCGGCGCGCCAGGTGCCGAGACATGGATCACCAGGTCGGCCATCTGGGCCCGGTGGATCGCACGTCGCACGCCCTCCGCCTCGATCTCGTCGGCCGTGTCGCGTAGGCCAGCGGTGTCCACCAGGGTCACCGGCACGCCGCCGAATACCATTCGCGCCTCGACCGCATCGCGCGTGGTGCCTGGAACGGCCGCCACGATGGATACGTCTTTATCGGCCAATGCATTGACAAGACTAGACTTTCCGACGTTGGGCGGCCCGGAAACGGCGAAAACAAGACCCTCACGCAACCGCTCACCACGACGGCCATCCTCAAGATAGGCGCCGATCTCCCGGTGCATGGAAACAATTTCCTCAACCACACGCTGCTCGACCTCAACTGGAAGGTCCTCGTCCGGAAAATCGATCAGCGCCTCCTGCTGGGCCAGCAGCCAGCGCAGCCGGTCAGCCCAGCCCCGGAAAACCTGGCCGAGACCACCCTCCATCTGACGAAGCGCCTGACGACGCTGTGCCTCGGTTTCGGCTTCGATCAGATCGCCGACCGCCTCCGCCTCCAGCAGGTCCATGCGGCCGTTCAGGAACGCGCGACGAGTGAATTCGCCGGCCTCCGCCGGTCGGGCGCCCAACCGGAGCAACGCGTCGGCCACCCCCGCAATCACCGCCCGGCCGCCGTGCAGCGACAGTTCGACCGTGTCCTCCCCGGTGTAGCTTCCGGGCCCCGGCAGGAACAGCACCATGGCCTGATCGAGCATTTCCCCCTCAAGCCCGCGCAACCGCCGCAGGCTGGCATGCCGCGCCGGCGGCAACCGGCCACATAGTTCTGTCAGCAACCTTTTGCTGGCTGGGCCGCTCAGGCGCATTACCGCCAATGCCGACCTGCCGGCGCCGCTGGCGACCGCGAAGATCGTGTCCTGATCG
>JAYTTA010000111.1:0-2333 GCA_043745345.1 Acetobacteraceae bacterium
TTCGTGACATCTTTGGGTTCCTTCACTACCGGCACCAGCCCACCTGACGCAGTCGAAATACGAAGATCGAGGACAAGATGGCCGATACGTCTGTTGCTACCGCTCGGGATATTACCGCATTAGGCGTAAGTCCGGCCATTTCCGGCAGCCACGTCGCCGATCCGTCGAAACGCGATTTTCTCAAGCTGATCCAGCTTGCCGGTGCGGCGATCGGCGTCGGCGCCATCGCCTGGCCTTTTGTCGACAGCATGAACCCGTCGAAGGATGTCTTGGCGGTGTCCTCGCTCGAGGTCGATCTGACGCCCATAGTGGTAGGCCAGGGCATCACCGTGCTGTGGCGCGGCAAGCCGATCTTCGTGCGTCATCGCACCCCGCAGGAGATCGAGGAGGCCACTTCGGTCAAGATGAGCCAGCTCATCGATCCGGCGACAGATGCCTCGCGCACCATGGCTGGCGAAGCGCAATGGATCGTGCTGGTCGGGATCTGCACACATCTTGGCTGCATTCCTGTCGGCAACAAGCCGACGGATGCGCGCGGTGATTTCGGCGGCTGGTTCTGCCCCTGCCATGGCAGCCAGTACGATACCTCCGGCCGGGTTCGGCACGGACCGGCGCCCGCCAATCTGGCGGTGCCGCCCTACGCGTTCGAATCCCCCACCAAGGTCAAGATCGGCTGACGCTTCTTTCCAGGCATCGCCGCATATGAGGAAATAAACATGGCCGGTCTACACAAAAGCGAGTTCGCCAACCCGGTGGTCAACTGGGTCGATACGAGGTTGCCAATCTTTACCTTCATGCAGAAGGAATACGGCACCTTCCCGACGCCGAAGAACTTCAACTACCTGTGGAATTTCGGCGCGCTGCTGATGGTCAACCTCATGATCATGATCGTCACCGGCATCTTCCTGGCGATGAACTACCAGCCCAACGTCGCGACCGCGTTCGACAGCGTGCAGCACATCATGCGCGACGTGAACTACGGCTGGCTGCTGCGCTACGTGCACCAGAACGGCGCCTCGATGTTCTTCATCGTGGTCTTCATCCACATCTTTCGCTCCATGTACTACGGCTCCTACAAGGCGCCGCGCGAGCTGCTGTGGATGTTCGGCGTGACGCTGCTGCTGCTGATGATGGCGACCGCGTTCATGGGCTACGTGCTGCCCTGGGGCCAGATGTCCTACTGGGGCGCCACCGTCATCACCAATCTCTTTTCTGCTTTCCCGATTGTCGGCAGCCCGATCGTAACCTGGCTTTGGGGCGGCTTCTCGGTCGATAACCCGACCCTTAACCGGTTCTTCAGCCTGCACTACCTGCTGCCATTCGTGATCACCGGCGTCAGCTTCCTGCACGTGGCGGCACTGCACATTACCGGATCGAACAACCCGCTCGGCATCGATGTGAAGTCGCCGCAGGACACGCTGCCATTCCACCCCTACTACACCGCCAAGGACAGCGTCGGGCTGTGTGTTTATTTGCTGGTGTTCGCGCTGATCGTGTTCTTCGCGCCGGGCATGCTGGGCGACCCGTTGAACTCGGTCCCCGCCAACCCCCTGCAGACCCCGGCCGAAATCGTGCCCGAATGGTACTTCCTGCCGTTCTACGCCATTCTGCGCTCGGTGCCATCGAAGCTTGGCGGCGTTCTGATGATGTTCGGCTCGATCGCGGTGCTGTTCGTGCTGCCCTGGCTGGATACCAGCAAGGTTCGCAGTGCTCGCTTCCGCCCGGTCTATCGCCAATTGATCTGGGTTTGGGTTGCCTCCGTCGTGGTGCTCGGTATGGCCGGCGCCCACCGACCGGAGGGTATCTGGGTGGTGCTCGGCCGCGTCGCCACCGCTTACTACTTCCTGCATTTCCTGGTTATTTTACCCGTTCTCGGCAAGCTGGAGCGGCCGTTGCCGCTGCCCGAGAGCATTTCGCGGCCCGTGCTGTCGCTGGGCGGCGGGCCGCTCCCCGGTGGTGCCACGGCCAAGCCGATGGAGAAGGTCTGATGCGTAGGTTGAGCTCCTGGCTGGCCGCCGGGATCGTTGTATCGGCGATGGCGGCGATGCCGGCAGCGGCGGAGGAGGCGTCAGTACCGGCAAAGCAGAACTGGAGCTTTTCGGGTCCGTTCGGCACCTATGACCTCGCCGCCGCACAGCGTGGTTTTCAGATCTACTCGCAGGTCTGCTCCAACTGCCACTCGATGAACCTGGTGTCCTATCGCCAGCTTTCCGGCATTGGCGTGTCTCCAGAACAGATTAAGGCGATCGCCGCGGCGGTCACTGTGCCATCCGGAACCAATGACCAGGGTGAGCCAGTCGAGGCGCCGGGCACATCTGCCAGCACCTTCAAGC
>JAYTTA010000112.1:0-2330 GCA_043745345.1 Acetobacteraceae bacterium
AAGGCCAACCCCGACGCCCGCATCTTCGGGGTCACCGCCACGCCGAACCGGGGCGACAAAAAGGGGCTGCGCGATGTGTTCGACAATGTCGCCGATCAGGTGCGTCTGGGTGAGTTGATCGCCTCGGGCCATCTGGTGCCGCCCCGCACCTTTGTCATCGACGTCGGTGTTCAGGACAAGCTGCGCGCCGTGCGCAAGTCGCTGGCCGATTTCGACATGACAGAGGTCGCGTCAATCATGGACCGCGCGCCGGTTACCGACGAGGTCATCCGGCACTGGAAGGAAAAGGCAGGGGATCGTCAAACGGTGGTGTTCTGCTCCACCGTCGCCCACGCGGCAAATGTGACGGAGGCCTTCAACGCCGCCGATGTGCCGGCAGCATTGATCCACGGCGATCTGCCAGGCGAGGATCGCCGTGCCATTCTCGCCGCCTACGCCGTGGGCAATATCCGCGTCATCGTCAACGTGGCGGTGCTGACCGAAGGCTGGGACCACCCGCCGACTTCCTGCGTCGTGCTGCTGCGGCCCTCATCCTACAAATCCACCATGATCCAGATGGTCGGCCGGGGCTTGCGCACCGTTGATCCGGAGGAACACCCCGGCGTCGTCAAGACCGACTGCGTCGTGCTGGACTTCGGCACGTCGAGCCTGATCCACGGCACGCTGGAGCAGGATGTCGATCTGGACGGCAAGACAGAGGCTGGCGAGGCCCCGACCAAAATCTGCCCCGGCTGCGCCGCTGAAATCCCGCTGGCTGCAACCGAATGCCCGCTCTGTGGCGAGGTCTTCCCGCGGGAGGATGAAAACGGTGGTGAAGGCGGCAGCACGGCCCCGCTGTCTGGCTTCATCATGACCGAAATTGACCTGTTGAAGCGGTCCAGCTTCGCCTGGATTGACCTGTTCGGGGCCGATGATGCGCTGATGGCCAACGGCTTCAACGCCTGGGGCGGCATCTTCTTTCTGGAAGGCCGCTGGCATGCGGTCGGCGGTGCCAAAGGTCAAAGCCCCCGCCTGCTGGGCATCGGCGAACGGACCGTCTGTCTCGCCCAGGCCGACGATTGGCTGAACGAGGTCGAGACCGACGAAAGCGCCTTCAAGACCCGTGGCTGGCTGAACCAGGCCGCCACGGAAAAGCAGCTGCAATACCTGCCGCCCGTCTATCGGCAGGATTACGGCCTGACCCGGTATCACGCCTCGGCGCTGATGACCTTTACCTTCAACAAGCGGGCGATCCGTCACCTCGTCATGGCCGCCGCTCCTGAACTGCGGAGGGCAGCATGACCCATGGCCGAAACCATCCCGAGTCCTGCCACCACACCCATGTCCGCAGATCAGCGCCGGACGCTCTGGCATCCGCGTGGAACGCTCTGTGCTGTCTGCTTGCAACTCACCCATGGCTTTGGCTGGCGCGATCCGGGGCGATCGAAGCATCCCCGGCCGTCAGTCTGGTTTTGCTCGATGTCCTGCCAAAGCTACTGGTGGCGCTTGGCGCGGGGATCTTCCGCCATGGTTGATCTGACCGAAGAAGAACGCGCCGCCGTCAACGTTACCATGAAGCGACTTGCCCTGTTGATGGACGAGATCGGCTGGCAGACCCGCTTTGCCGATCTCTCGGAGAGCCAAGTCCGCGCCGTAATCGAGGAGGCCGTCGAAGGCTTTCGCGAAGCGATGGCTGACATTGCCAAGGCAAAAACCCCGGAGGTGCCGTTTTGACGCTGGATTACAATCACCGGCCAAGCTTCGCCGACAAGGTGAACGCCGCTGTTGACGCAGCACTGACGGCGGTCAATGCCGCACAGGCCCCGCGCGATTATCTCGGCGGTTCGCGCCTCGGGCATGCGTGCGAGCGCGCCCTGCAGTTCGAATTCACCCATGCGCCGAAGGACGAGGGTCAGGAATTTTCCGGGCAGTTGCTGCGCATCTTCGCCATCGGCCATTCCCTTGAGGATCTGGCAGTGGCCTGGCTGCGTGGTGCTGGTTTTGATCTCTACACCCGCAAGGGCAACCGCCCCGATGGCGGCCAGTTCGGCTTCTCTGTCGCCGGTGGCCGGGTGCGCGGCCATGTTGACGGCATCATCGCTGCGGGGCCGGAGGATCTCGGGCTGGCTGTTCCCGCGCTCTGGGAATGCAAGACGATGAACGCCAAGAACTGGCGGCTTTGCGTCAAGGACGGCGTCACCCTCGCCAAGCCAGTCTATGCCGCGCAGATCGCACTTTATCAGGCCTACATGGAAGCTAGTGGATTGATTCCAACATTTGGAACCCCCGATTTCTGGCAGCGATGATTTCGTCTGGGTTTGCGCGCCATGTGAAGGGTTTGGCTTCGCTGT
>JAYTTA010000113.1:0-2328 GCA_043745345.1 Acetobacteraceae bacterium
GCCACCAATTACGGCAACTTTTAGCAGAATGTGCATCACAAATGCGACAGTCGTGTTACCAGACACGCGCACAACGCATAGGTCTGCCACCAGAGGTTCCGGCATAATGCCGGCGACCGCCGGGGGATACGACGTTGAGTGAACACACCGCGACCGCCACCGCCGTGCCATTGGTTCGGCCAGTGGCCAATACCAACACGACTTTTGCGATTCTGATCTCGCTCAGCGTCTGTCACCTGCTGAACGATATGAACCAGTCGCTGGTGCCGGCGATCTACCCGATCCTGAAAACCAATTTTTCGCTCGACTTCGCCCAGATCGGTTTGATCACCCTCGCCTTCCAATGCACCGCCTCGCTGCTGCAGCCTCTGGTCGGGCTCTATACCGATCGCCGGCCGATGCCGTACTCGCTGCCGGCCGGCATGGCCTTCACCCTTGTCGGCCTGGTGCTGATGTCACGCGCCGGCAGCTATGGCGTGGTCCTCACCGCGGCCGCACTGATCGGCATGGGCTCGTCGGTGTTCCACCCGGAATCGTCGCGCGTCGCGCGGATGGCGTCGGGCGGCCGGCACGGTTTTGCCCAATCGCTGTTCCAGGTCGGCGGTAACACCGGGTCGGCAATCGGGCCACTGCTCGCCGCCTTCATCGTGGTGCCGCGCGGCCAGGGCAGCATCGTCTGGTTTTCGGCCGCCGCCCTGGTTGCGATGTTTGTGCTGGTCCAGGTCAGCGGGTGGTACAGCCGCAACCGCGTCGCCTCGCAGCCGCGCCGTGGCGGCTCGGTAGCCGGCAACCTTGAAGTGTTGTCACGCAAGAAGGTGCTGTTCGCGATCTTCATCCTGATGGCGCTGATCTTCTCCAAGAACGTCTACACCGCCAGCCTCAGCTCGTACTACACCTTCTACCTGATCCATAAGTTCGGCGTTTCGGTCCAGTCCGCCCAGATCTACCTGTTTGTCTTCCTCGGCTCGATCGCCGCCGGGACCCTTGCCGGCGGCTGGATCGGCGACAAGATCGGCCGCATCCCGGTAATCTGGGTGTCTATCCTGGGCGTGCTGCCGTTCACCCTGGCGATGCCCTATGTCAACCTGCCCTGGACCCTGGCGCTGACCGTCGCCATCGGCCTGATCATGGCCTCGGCCTTCTCCGCCATCCTGGTCTATGCGCAGGACTTGGTGCCCGGGAAGATCGGCATGATCGCCGGGTTATTTTTCGGTGTGTCGTTTGGCTTGGGCGGCCTTGGCGCCGCGGCGTTGGGCCAGCTCGCCGACCACACCAGCATCGAAACAGTCTATCGGGTCTGCGCCTTTCTGCCGCTGCTCGGGTTGCTGACCGCCTTCCTCCCTCGCATCGACAAGCCGCGGCGCGTGGCCTCGTAGGATGCCCGTCCTCAACCGTATTTCCTCCTTCGCCGCCGACCTCACCGAGTGGCGCCGCGATCTCCACGCTCACCCCGAACTCGGCTTTCAGGAGCACCGCACCAGCGATTTCGTCGCCGAAAAGCTCGCCGGCTGGGGCATCGAGGTAACCCGCGGCATCGCCGGCACCGGCCTGGTCGGCAGCCTGCGCGTCGGCACCTCGAACCACGCCATCGGCATCCGCGCCGACATGGACGCGCTGGAGATGCCCGAGGCGAACGATTTTCCCCATGCCTCCAAGAACGCCGGCGCGATGCACGCCTGCGGTCATGACGGCCACACCACCATGCTGCTCGGCGCCGCCCGCTATCTGGCCGAAACCCGTAACTTCGACGGCACCGTGCACTTCATCTTTCAGCCCGCGGAAGAAGGTCTCGGCGGCGGCCGCGTCATGGTCGAGGAAGGCCTGTTCGACCGCTTTCCCTGCGACGCGGTGTTCGGCGCCCACAACGATACTTATTTACCCGTTGGCACCATCACCGCGGTCGAGGGCTCGGTCAGCGCCGCCTCCGACCGGTTCTGGATCCGCATCGCCGGCATCGGCGGCCACGCCGCCCGCCCCCACCGCACCATCGACCCGGTGCTGGTCGGCGCCCACATCGTCGTCGCGCTGCAATCCATCGTCGCCCGCCGCATCGATCCGCTGTCCAGCGCCGTGCTGTCGATCACCCAGTTCCACGCCGGCAGCACCGGCAACGTCATCCCCCAGACCGCCGTCCTGAACGGTACCGTGCGCACCCTGAAACCGGCCGTGCAGGACGAGATGGAGCGTCTGCTGTCCGAGGTCGCCTCCGCCACGGCAACCGCCCACGGCGCCACCGCCGCCATCGAATACATCCGCGGCTACCCGCCGGTGCTCAACGCCGCCGCCCCCACCGAACGGGCCGCCCTCGCCGCCGCCAAGATCGTTGGC
>JAYTTA010000114.1:0-8542 GCA_043745345.1 Acetobacteraceae bacterium
TGCGAAACAGCCGAATAGACGCCCGCCTGGAACATGGTCGGCATCCTGCGGTGCAGCGCCTCGAACCGCTTGGCGAAGGCGCGCGAGGCGTCGTCCCGGTCCCAATAGAAAGCCGTGACGAAATTCAGCCCTTGCATGGTTTCCAGCCCGACGGCATGGACATCGGTGATGACGACGTAAAAGGTGCCGATGGTGCGGCCACCGCGCGCAACGCCGAACTCGCGCGCCTGCTTCAGCTCGTTGATGAGGTCAGAACCCCCGGCGGTCAACATGATCAGCTTGGCGCCGGATGCCGCCGCCTGCACCAAATAGGACGAGTAATCGGTCTCGCCGAGCGGATGGAACACGCTGCCGACGACGGTGCCGCCGTCGGCAGTGACGACCTGGCGCGCGGTCTGCTCCAGTGCGTGGCCGGCGGCATAGTCCTGCGCGATGACGAACCAGCTTTTGTAGCCGCGCTGCAGCTGTAGTAGGGCGGCGCTGCGTGCCACCGACCAGATGTTCCAGGTCCAGGCGAGCGCGTAGCCGTTGCAGTCCTCCTCGGTCAGCCGATCGATGATGGCGGTGCTGAAGAACACCAGCTTCCTGCTCTGCCCGGCGACGGTGTTGACGGCCAGGGCGACGGAGGAGGTCGGCACGTCGAAGATGGCATCGACGTTCTGTTGCTCGAACCAGGCGCGCGCGATGCTGGCGCCGATGTCGGGCTTGTTCTGGTGGTCGGCCGAGACGAATTCGACCGTGTCTGCCATGCCGGAATCCTGCACCGCCATGCGGGCGGCAATCACAGAGCCGGTGCCTGCGAAATCGGAGAACACCGAGCCCATGTCGGTCAGTACGCCGATCTTGACGTGGGGTAAGGGCGTCTGAGCGCTCGCACCTGCTGTCCAAAGCAGCATCGCGCCCATGGCTGCATTCGCCAGACTATGTTTTCTCATCGCGTTCCTCGTCTAGTCTTGTCGCGGCCCAGTGTTCTGATGCCTTGGCGATAAAACTCGATCCTAAGGGTCAGGTCGAGGTGTCGCCGTCGTTTCGAAAGACATTCAAAATGTCGTGACCGCACGAAATTGCGAAGCCTCTAAAAATATGCGAAACGGCGTGCAACATATAGTTTCGTAGACCATTAGGATTGACTGTTGCACGAACCCGTCTACTTCACCTTACGCGTGTCATCCAGCCGACCGCACACGCTTCAGATCTTCCGTCCTTCGCCATGCACATTGGAAGTGCGACTTGGATGTTCGAACCGGCGCAACATACACAACTTCATGGATGAGGGACGAAATGCCAGATAGCAAACTTGGGGTTGCCTTTATTGGCATGGGCGGAGCGGTGGCCACAACCGCAATCGCCGGTATAGAAATGATAAAGGCAGGATCGAACGGCTTGAGTGGACTACCGCTGGCGGATTACGACGTTAGCGGTATGGCATCCTACCGGTCTATCTCATTCGACGGCTGGGACCTGAGCAGCGACAACTGTGATACCGCAGCGCTGCGCCATCGTGTCATCGGCGAAAAGGAGCTGTCGAACGGGGCCTCGACGCTACGAAGTATGCGGCCCCGCCCAGCAGTCGGTAGCATCGATTTCTGCGCCAACATCGACGGCGGGCACAAGGTAGCAACATCCGGACACCGCGAGGCGATCCAGACTATCCAGGCCGACATGGAGGAGATGCGGCGCAGTCGCGATCTCGATCGCCTGGTGATGATCAACCTTGCCTCGACCGAGCGTCTGCCCGACCTTACCTCGCCATGCTTCAAGTCGATCGATGCGTTCGAGCGCGGCCTGGACGTCAACGATCCTGCGATCAGTCCGGCCATGCTGTATGCCTATGCAGCGATTGCCAGTGACACGCCCTACGCGAATTTCACGCCGAGCGTGGCGGCCGATGCGGCGCCGCTGGCGGCACTCGCCAGGCAGCGCAATGTACCGATAGGCGGCAAGGACGGGAAAACCGGACAGACGTTCATGAAGACGGTGATTGCCCCCGCCTTGCGGGCTCGGGCGTTGCATGTCGATGGCTGGTTTTCTACCAACATCCTCGGCAACAGCGATGGCTTAGCGCTCGACAACCCGAAGTCGCTTGCCGCCAAGGTCGCAACCAAGAAGAGCGTGCTTGACGAGATGCTCGGCTACCCAGTCGAGGATCACATCATCCAGATCCATTACTACCGCCCGCGCGGCGACGATAAGGAAGCCTGGGACAACATCGACATCTCCGGCTTCCTTGGCCAACAGATGCAAATCAAGCTGAATTTCCTGTGCAAGGATTCCATCCTCGCCGCTCCACTCGTGATCGAGATTGCCCGCGTCCTTGATCTGGCCCAGACACGCGGTCAGGGCGGCGTGCAGGAGCAGCTTGGCCTGTTCTTCAAGGCGCCGCAGATGGCCAATGGCGGTCGTCCGATTCATGCCTTCAACGAGCAGCAGATAGCGCTAGATCTCTGGCTCGCCGCGAAGGATTAGGTTGGCCGGTGTCGCAGGCCGTGCCCGAGACGGCGATGATACCCGCACATTTGGCGCTATTTCGGGAACTGGGCGACCTCAAGCGCATACGTTCCGCCGGCCAGCCGTCATCGATTGCGACAAGGCTTTTCATGGCCGCCTGGTCGGGCTTAATCGACGGCGTGCCGGCGTCGAGGGTGATGGCACATACTGTCGCCTCGGCGATAGCTGCGGCCCGGCTTGGCGACCTTGATCGACGGACGCTAATGGCTGTCGGCTTACCAGGCAGCGATGCGGCGGAAATCCTGCGGAGCGGCTTCGATGAAGTTGCCGGCGACCTTGATCCGGGTCTTGCCATTGTGTTGCGGGCTGCTATCGACGATGCGGGGTGGCCGGTTGGCGAACCGCTACCTTTTGTCGTGGCATTGTCCGAGCAGCCGCGCGCCGGTGTCACCTGCCCTGGCCGCCCACGGCTGATGCTGCAACCCGCCGAAACCCATGCCGAGCATTGCCTCCTGGTCGCGGTCTATGGCGTGATCGCGGCGCCAATGTTCGCAGCCGAACCGGTTGCGGTGTTTCTCGCCGGCATCGGTCACCACCTGCACAACGCCGTCATGCCCGATAGCGGTTTCACCGGCGAGATGCTGCTCGGTGACAGACTTGACGGTGTTGTCGAGTTTTGTCGCAACATGGCGCTGGGGCAGCTTTCGCCGGACCTTGCAGCCGTGATGCGCGCCGCTTTGACGCCGATCGTCGGTGATTGCACGCCGGAAGCGCGAGCCTTTCATGCGGCTGACGTGCTCGACCGGGTGATCGAGATCGAGCAGCATCTGAAGGTCTCCGCCACCACGATGACCGACGTGCTTGATGCTTATGGCCTGGTCCATGCAGGTCCGGTCAAAGCGTTTCACGACCGGGTGCTGCGCGGCGTGGGTCTGGCCGGATGATTTTCTTCTCCCCGTCATCCGGCCGCCCACTGGTGTCCGACACCCCTCACTCGCTAGCCGATGGTGACGAGCGCTGGCCGGTCATCGACGGCATCGCCTATTTGCGGGCGGGATCTGAGGCTCTTGCGCAACGGTCGGTGGCAGAACTCGATGGCGGCGATCGAACAGCGGCACTTTGCCTGCTGCTGGCTGAGAACGACCTTTGGTGGGACCAGCCGCCGCCGCCGGACGCGCAACTTCGGCGAGTGGTTGAAGAACAGAGCACCCTCAGCCTTCGCGAGGCAATGGAACTCCTCGGCTATGGGAGGGTCGGCACCTACTTCGCGCATCGGTGGAGCGATCCGACCTATGTCGCGGGTCTAGGTTTGCTCGATGCCCATTGGGGCGAACCGAAAAGCGTCTTCGAGCTGGCGTGCGGCATCGGCCACTACCTGCGCGAGATTGGTCGGCTGGGCATTGCCGCGACCGGCGGCGACATCGTCTTCTCCAAGCTTTGGGTGGCGCGCCATTGGGTGGCCGGGCCGGCGCCGAACCTGATCTGCTTCGATGCCGACGCGCCTTGGCCGTTTGCCATCGATGCCGACTTGGCCTTCTGCCATGACGCCTTCTACTTCTTCAATGACAAGCTCCGTGTAGCCGCCCAGCTGCTCGCCGCCGCCTGCCGGGGCACGGTTTTGCTGTCGCACATCCACAACCGGGCCTGGCCAAACTTCTCGAGCGGCGCTGCGATCACGTTGTCTGAGCTTTCCGAGCTGTTTCCTGATGCCAAGCTCTACGATGATCAGGCGCTAACCGTTGCAGCGGTAAGCGGCAACGTGCCGTCCGCGGGCGAAATGCTGGATCAAGTCGAGGCATTTGCTTTGGCGACTGGCCCTGCATTGCAACCCGCCCGGGCCGCCCGCGGCCCGCTGTCACGTCCGCCGCCGGGCAGCCGGCTGCGCCGCAACCCCGTCTGCTCGGACGGAAATTTCAGCTGGCCAAGCTATCGTTATGCCCAGGAATACGGGCCGCGCGCGACCTACCGATGTGACAGCTCGGTGCCAGCGGAGGCACGCATGGATGCCGCCTGGGCCGAGGCCGCTGCGCGCCGCGACCTGCTCGACCTGCCGGAGCGCTGGTGATGGCCCGGCGATGGGGTATTTCGGGGTATGGCTGGGTGGCCCGCGACTTCATGCGCCCCGCAATTAAGGCCTCCGGCGATATCCTGGCGGCCATTGCCGATCCTTCCGATGCTGCTCGTGTGCAGGCGAAGTCCGACGGTATCGCGGCATTCGCCTCGGTCGATGCCATGCTGGCCGAAGCCGCTTGCGACATTATCTATGTCGCGACGCCGAACGACCGCCATGCGGAAACCGTTCGCGAGGTCATCAGGCACGGGTTGCCCGTGCTATGCGAGAAGCCGATGGCCGCGACTCTGGCCGATGCCGAAGAAATCGCGGCGGCAGTTGCTGGATCAAGGGTCGTGTATGGCACCGCCTTCGACCAGCGTCACCACCCCGCCCATGCCGCGATGCGCGAACGCATCCGCGGCGGCGCCATCGGCAAGCCGATCGCCGTACGCATCGTCTACGGCTGCTGGGTCGGGCCACAATGGTCTCCGACTGGAAGCGATAACTGGCGCGCCGACCCGATCGCCGCTGGCGGAGGCGCCACCATTGATCTGGCTCTGCACGGGCTCGACCTAGTGCAGTTCCTACTAGGCGAGCCTGTGTCCCAGCTACACATCACGTTACAGCAGCGCATCCACGCCTACATGGTCGATGATGGCGGTATGCTGGTCGGGCGCACCGCCGCTGGTGTGCTGGTTTCGTCTCATGTCGCCTACAACAACCCGGAAAACCTTCCGCGCCGGCGGCTGGAGGTGCTGGGCGCTACCGGGCTGCTGGTGGCGACTGACACGATGGGCCAGACCGCCGGCGGCACGGTCACGTTGCAGAGGGGCGATGCGGTGGAGAGCGTTGCATTCGATACCGCCCGATCTCCGTTCACCGCTCAGGTTCAGGCGTTCGCCGATGCGACCCAGGGCCAGCCTCATGATTTTTCGGCGCAGCGGGACATCGCCCTGATGCGGCTGTTTGACGCTGCCTACTGCGAGGCAAAGAAATGCCTTTGAGCCCATATGCCTGCAGCAACTGTGGCTTCTGGCAGGTCTATTTCGCCACGCCGCCCGACTGTCCGGTCTGCACCGATGCGCGCAACGACTTGCCCAACGACGGCTGGAACTTCCTGTCGCAATCGGATGTCGCCGCCAGCCACGATGGCCATGCGCGGGAGGTGGCACCCGGGCTGTGGGCGTTCACCACCCAGCCCAATCTCGGGCTCGCCGGCACCGGCTGGCTGATCGTGCGAGAGGCTGGCAACATCGCGTTCGAGGCGGCGCCGTTCTACACGCCGGCGATGCTCGGTCTGATACGCAAGCTCGGCGGCATCGCCAGCCTCTCCGGCAGTCACGCGCATGGCTACGGCGCGTTATTCCAGCTGCAACTTGAATTCGAGCCGCCGGTGATGGCGATCCATCGCGACGATCTGCGCATGACCAAGGCGTTCCGGGTCACGGCGCCATACGACGACACGCTGGAGTTGGCGCCCGGCTATACGCTGCACCACGTCGGCGGCCACTATGCCGGTCAGGCCGCGCTGCATGATGCCGTGTCGCGGAGGTTATTCTGCGGCGACATGTTCAAGGTCGACCAGGATGCCGGCGGCCACTCGACAGCGATCTCCACCCATAAGGCGTTCCACAAGAATATCCCTCTGACCCACGCCGAACTCCGCAAGTATCGCGACGTGATCGCGCCGTTGCCGTTCGACAGCCTGTGCACGCCATTCGAGTTCGCGCCCGAGATCGGCCGCGACTTCGCCCTGTCCGTGCTCGACGACGCCCTTTCCCGACCGCCAGCCGTGAAACGGATACCGATATGATGGATCCCGACAGGGTAGATGATGCAACGATGATCCGACTGCCACCGGATCTGCTGCCGGCGGCACGCGTCTATCTCGATGCGTTTCCGAAGGGCGATGTCTCTATTTTTCCGTTGACCTCACTGGATCGGACCGGTTTGCCGGTGTGGGTCGCGGCGTTCTTCCCCGACGATCCGAGCCTGCACGGGCTGATGCCTTACGGCGTCGGCTATGGCTTAACCGACGAGGCCGCGGTGCTCGGCGCATTGGGCGAGGCGGCGGAGATGCTGTGGTCGACGCTGGGTCTACGCGACAAGCCCAGAACCCGCGGCAGCTACCTTGATCTCGTCGCCTCGGTCGGTGTGGGCGGAATAGCCGATCCGCTGACGCTGGGCCTGCCCGCCGGATCGCCGGTCGATCGGGACACGGTGCTGGAATGGGTCGAGGGCACGCGCGCGAAAGATGGGTCAACGGTGCTTGTGCCGATCGATGTTTCGGCCTGCGGACCGCTCGAGCTGACCCCAGGATATGTTCCGTTCACAAATCTGATCACTAACGGCATGGGCGCCGGGCCAGACCTCGAATGGGCGATCGGGCATGGGCTCTGCGAGGTCCTGCAGCGCGATGGCAACGGGCTGCTGTTCCGGGCCATGGATACCGGCGTGCTGATGAATTTTCCCGGAGAACTTCCGGCGACGACGCAGGCGATGCTGGATCGGTTCGGCGGCGCCGGCATCCGGCTGCTGCCGAAATACGCGACCGACCAGTTCGGCATCCCGAACATATACTGCGTCGGGCATGACACGGATGGGCGCCTGCCGTCGGCGCCGATCATGCTTACGGCCTGTGGCGAGGGCTGCCATCCCGACCGCATTCAGGCCCTGGAAAAAGCCGTCTGCGAGTTCGCCTCCTCCCGCGTGCGGAAGGCCTTCGCACATGGGCCGGCCAGCCTCGTGCAAACGGTGGCACCGCCAGGCTATGTCGATCGGTTCATGGCCCAGGCGGGGGGCGCCGGCAAATCGACCGATAGCCGTGCCTTCACCTCGATGCGTGACTGGACCGGACGCCAGGCCGCCGAGCTACAATCATGGCTGGCCGACACGGTGCTGTCGGTCCGCTCGCATAAAAACTTTTTCTCCCTGCCCGAAGCTGTCGCGCCTGACTCCCGGGCGCGTGGAAAAATCGCGCGCGACCGGGTCGAGGCGGCCGGGTTGGACATAATCTACGTCGACATGTCCCCCGCGGATCGCAGCATCACCGTGGTTAAGGTGATCGTGCCAGGGCTGGAGGTCGAGACCATGAGCTACTACCGGCTTGGCGAGCGCAACACGCGCAAGCTGATGGAACGCGATTCTCCGTTGATACGCTTCGGCGCGCCAACCGAGACGTTGCTGCCGGTGCGATTGACGCCACAGGCCCGCGCAAAATTCGACGGCCAGCCGCTGTTCGACACCGTGCTCGCCGACCGCATCGTTGGGCCGCTATACCCGTTGTACCGTGAGCCGGAGGCGCACCACGTAGCGTGGGCGGAGGAGCAGAGTTCATGAGCCTGCGATTCGCCTATAACACCAACGGCGCCGCCAACCACCGGTTGGACGACGCGATAAGCCTGATCGCCGATAGCGGCTATGACGGCGTCGCGCTAACCCTGGACCATCATCACCTCGATCCATTTTCCGACCAGTGGGCGCGCGAAGCGGCGCGAGTATCGGGAAAGCTGTCCGGACGCGGGCTGGGCAGCGTGATCGAGACCGGAGCGCGCTATCTGCTCGATGCGCGCCAGAAGCATGAGCCGACCTTGGTCAGCGGCAGCACCGAAGGCCGTGCGCGACGCGTCGCCTTCCTGCACCGCGCGATCGATATTTCCGCGATCCTCGGCAGCGAAACGGTTTCCTTTTGGGCCGGCATGCCGAAAGCTGACGTCTCGTACGGCGATGCGCTGGCGTGGCTGCACGAAGGCTTGGCACGGGTGTGTGCCTATGCCGACGAGCAGGGCGTTTCGGTTTGCCTAGAGCCGGAGCCGGGCATGTTGATCGAGACAGTTTCGGACTTTTCCCGGTTGGCGGAGAGACATCCTTCGCTTGGTCTCGCCCTCGACACCGGACACTGCCTGGTTACGCAGGATATCGACCCCGCCGATGCGCTGCGAAAATTTGCCGGCCGTATCGCCACCGTGTCGATCGAAGATATGAAGCGCGGCGACCATACCCACCTGCCGTTCGGAAAAGGCGACATGGATGTCGCCACGA
>JAYTTA010000115.1:0-2328 GCA_043745345.1 Acetobacteraceae bacterium
GCCCCGAGCCGGAGATGTTCGTGCCCGATACTGCCGCCATTGTCGAACCCGTCCGTGACGCCCTGTTCCACCTGCGCTACCGCGACCCGGACCAGGCGCCGCCGAACGCCGCATTATGGAACGTGACGTTGGAGACGCTGATCGGCCACCGCTCGGTGCGGCGCTATCTGCCCGACGCGCTGCCGGACGGCACGCTGGAGCTTCTGGTCGCCGCTGCGCAATCGGCCGCGACATCCTCCTCGTTGCAGGTCTGGAGCGTGGTCGCGGTAACCGATGCCGGCCGTCGCGACCGGCTGGCGGCGTTCGCCGGTGGCCAGCGCCACATCCAGCAGGCGCCTCTGTTCCTGGCCTGGCTCGCCGATCTGCGCCGGTTGCGTGCGCTGGGCGAGGAGCGCGGCCTTGATCTGGAAGGTCCGGACTACCTCGAGATGCAGCTGGTGGCGATGGTCGATGCCGCGCTGGCGGCGCAGAACGCCGCCGTCGCCGCCGAGTCGATGGGGCTCGGCACCGTCTATATCGGCGGCATGCGCAACCATCCGGAAAAAGTGGCGGCCGAGCTTGGCCTGCCGCCCAACGTGTTTTGCGTCTTCGGCATGTGCGTCGGCTGGCCCGACCTGGATGCCGGAGAAGCCGTCAAGCCGCGGCTGCCGCAATCGGTGGTGCTGCATCGCGAGCAGTATGAGGGCACGCCGAATGCGGCAACCATCGCGGCGTACGACCTTCGGATGCGGGAATTCCAGGGCGAGCAGCGCATGAGCCCGGCCGACTGGTCGGCGCAATCGGTGCAGCGGGTGGAAAAGCTGCCCGCGCTGATGGGCCGCGAGCGGATGCGCGAGGCGATGGCCAACCTCGGCTTCATCCTGAAATAGCAGCTTCATCCTGGGACGGCGGGGCGCCAGCGCGACAGGGCAAGCAGCGCGCCCCCCGCGACCAGACCCCAGAACGCGCCGCCGACGCCGAACAGGGTGATGCCAGAGGCCGAGACTAGGAAGGTGACCATCGCCGCCTCGCGGTCGGCGGCCTCGGCTACAGCTGCCAGCATAGCCGATCCGAACGCGCCGAGTAGCGCGAGCCCGGCCACCGCCTGGATTAGGATCGGCGGCGCCAGGTTGACGAAGGCGATAGCGCCGCCCGAAGCGAGGCCGAACGCAATATAGAACCCGCCGGCGACGATCGCCGCCCAATACCGCCGCCCGGGATCGGGATGGGCGTCGGTTCCCGCGCATAGTGCCGCGGTGATGGCCGCGAGATTGACCGAATGGCCGCCGAACGGCGCCGACAAAAGGGTAAAAACCCCGGTTGTGGTGAACAGCCTGCCAGCCGGCGGCGAAAAGCCGTTCGCCCGCAGCACGGCCAGTCCGGGCACGTTCTGCGATGCCATGGTGACGATGAACAGCGGCAGCGCGATGCCGATCATCGCGTGCAGGGTAAACACCGGCATGACCAGCACCGGCGTCGGCCACATCGTTCCAAGCGTGATCGTGTCCAGCCGCGTGGTCGCAAAGGTCACCGCCAGCATTGTCAGCGCCGCCACAGGCACCGCGAACAGCCGATAAAACCGGGCCATCACTGCCCAGATCACGACCACCGGCAGCGCCAGCGCCGGCAGCACCGCCACGGCGCGCACCGGTGCCAAGCACAGCGACAGCAGCACGCCCGCCAACATTGCGTTGGCCAGCGGCGCCGGGATCGCCGCCACCCACCGCGCCGGCCGCCGCCACACGCCGGCGGCAACGATCGCAACCCCCACCACCAGGAACGCGCCGACGGCGGCCGCAAACCCGCCCGGCACCGGCCCGGTGCTGGCCAGCAGCGCGGCACCCGGCGTCGACCAGGCGATACTGATTGGCAGCCGCGACCGCGCACTCAGCCAGATCGCGCAAATCCCCATGGCAATCGCCAGCGCCGCCAGCCCGGACGTGCTCTCCGCCCGGCTGGCCCCAACCGCAGTCAGACCCTGCACCACCACGGCGAACGAGCTGGCATAGCCCACGAACGCCGCCAGAAGCCCGGCCGAGAACGCCTGTAGCGAAAAGTCCCGTCGCAAGCGCAGATCCCTTCAAAACGACAACCGCCGGTTAAATTGAAACCAACTGCAACACAATCACCCGGTGCGGCCGGAACCGGCTATTGTAACAACCATGGAGACCAACCCGCACATCCTCATTGTCGATGACGACCGGGAAATCCGAGATCTTCTGGCGCGCTTCCTGGAAAAGCACCAACTCCGCGTCACCGCGGTGCGCGATGGCCGCGAGACCCGCAGGGTGTGGCCAACCGGCCATTTCCAGCTCGTCGTGCTCGACCTCATGCTCCCCGCTGAGTCCG
>JAYTTA010000116.1:0-8538 GCA_043745345.1 Acetobacteraceae bacterium
CGTCATCCGCGATGCCTTGCCGACCTTCACGACACAGGACTGCGCCAACTACTTCACCGCAACCGGGTATGAGCCAGACTGATCGGATTCCGCTCTAGCATGCTGTATGCCACCGGCAGCATGGCGTCGGTGGTGCTGAAGGCGGCCGATGGCGACGCCTGCCTGGCCAAGCCGTACCGCCCGGCAGACCTGCTTCGATCACTGGAGATCGTGACCGAGATGGTGGCCTCGGCTACCATTCTGCCGCCGTTCCCGAAGGGTTTTGAACTGCTGCACAGCCCAGCCGCACTCCATCGGCAGTGCCTCCGTGGCGGATAATGCGGCCGAAGTGAAAAAGCTGCTGCGCTAGCAGGCGGCGCTTGCCAGCTTCGCACCGAAGCAGGACAACGTCATGTCCGTGCTGTCCGAGGCGGCCCGGGTCTGCGCCGCAGGAATTGACGCGCCGTTCTGCAATATTTACCGGTATCGCCCCGCCGAGGACAACCTGCTGGTGGAAGTTGGCCACAGCTGGGATTCAGACGTTATCGGCAATGTTGTCTCCCGCGCGGAAGAAAGCTCGCTTCAGGGCCAGGCGTTCATCACCGGCTAGCCATCGATCTGCTCCGATCTTCGCCGCGACAAGAACTTCGAGGTGCCGTCGTTCTATGCCGCTTGACGTGGTGACCGCCCTTGGCATCCTGATCGGAGAACTTGTCACCCATAATTAGGAACACGCCTTTCCCGACGCCTGTGGCTCGGTCAGCGTTTCGAGTTCGGCGCAATACGGTGGCAGGGAAATGGCGACCCTGACAGTTCGGGACGACGGTATCGGCTTCGTGGCTCCAGCCGAGGACAAGCGCCGTAGGCTTGGCCTGGTACGCTGGCTGATCGAGCGGACTGGCGGCACGGTCACCGTGGTGTCCAAGGGCGGAACCGTCTGGACGATAGGCTTCCCGGAAGCCTCCGCTTTCTGACTCTCAGTTGCCTAGCCGCTCTGGCCTAGCCGCTCTGGCCTAGCCGCTCTGGCCTAAAGGGCCGCCAGGAACGCGAGCAGCGCGCCACGCTGTCGTGGCGACATTCGCCGGAAACCTTCCGCCGCAGGGGCGGCTTCGCCGTCGTGCGCCAGAATGGCCTCGGCAAGGCTGGTCGCCCTCCCATCATGCAGAAAGCGCAGCCTCGCGTGCAGGCCCCAAAGCGGGGTCGTGCGCCACTCCGCTCCGGTCGCCTCGCCCTGTACGACACCGTCGGTGAGGATCGGACCCATGTCGTGCAGCAGCAGGTCGGAAAATAATTGCACCGGTTGGCCATCGGTTGCGGTCAGTGACGGCAGATGACAAGTGGCGCATCCCGCCTCGGTGAAGGATTTCAGCTCTACCGGCCCGGTTGACGCGGGCGCCGCCAACGGCGGCAGGGATTGCAGGTACTCGGTGACGGCATGCACCCGGCTGCCGTCATCCTCCGGTGCTGCCGTGACCGCGCATTCCGGCGCAGGCACGGCCAGGTCAACCGGAGCCAACGGGCTGGTGATTCCAAGCTCGTTGCGGAAGGCATCGGCCACGAACTGCTCCAGGGTCGCGGTGTCGGCCTTGGAGCCGAACCGCCCGACACGCTCGCGGCCTTTGCTGTCGCGCACCTGGTTCGGGCGGCCTTGACTGACGTGAAGAGAAGCCGCCGCGATGATCGTCTGGTCGGCGATCGCCTCGATCCGGCCTAGGCCGAACAGCGCCGGCGTTGCGCGCACGGAGACCAATTCGGCCGCTGCCGGAATGCCCGCGACAGGTGAGCAAGGGGTTACCGCCGCCAGGGCGACCGAATGCGCCCGCGCCACCGGTCCGCCCTGGCCGATCAATGGGTCGAACGCTCCCTTCCGTAAACGCCCGACGCGCAGTACGAAACCGGCGCCTGCCGGGGCAACGCCACCGGCCGCCGGGATCGCGTGGCATTCGATGCAGCTGCTCGCGTTGAACAGTGGTCCCAGCCCCTCCTCCGGGGTGAACTGGGTCTGGAACAGCGTTCGGCCGCGCTTGACGAGGTCGGCCAGGGCGGTGCCGCTTTCCAGCGATGCGGCACGGCCTGGCCCGAACGCCGACACCTCGAGCAGCGCCCCTCCCCGTGTTTCCTCATGGCCTGGCACCGGGCCCGTGATCGTGATCCAGAGACGCTGCGCGTCCCGTGCCACCGCGATGCCGTTGAGTTGCCCGGGTCCGACCGCCCTGCCCCCGATCTCCACGCGCCGTTCAGCGACCAGCGTGCCGTCCTGGCGCAGGCGCGTGATCGTGCCGGAACCACGATTGACCACATAGAGATCCGATCCCGCGGCCAGAGTCGAGTTGCTCGCCAGCGTCGAGTTGCCGTTCTCGGGCACCGCCGGGGCGAGATCGACCGGCATCGCAAGCCCGATGGCGGTGATCGGCTGTGACCGCACCACCTTGAACACCTGGCCGTCATCGGTGAGCTCAAGGGCTACGATCGCGTTTCGCACGGGATCGGTGACATACAGGATGCGGTCCGGCACCCAGTTGAAGACCATGCCGGCGCGCAGGGCCACCGGCTGCGTCGCACCCGTGTCCTTCAAGCCCATGATCGTGCCGGGCGGCGCCAGCCCGTCGACGGATTTCTCGGTATGCGCCTGTGCCACTGCGCCATCCGCGGTCAGCACGGCGAATACCGCCCGCTTGCTGCCGTCGGGCGACATACCGAGCAGCGCCGTCGCCATGGCACCAGCACGCAATCCCCCAGGCGTGAGCTGGCTCGGTTGCCGGCCGGTGAGTTCGCCCGCGAAAACCCCGCCGCTGTGGCGGCTGGGCGCCCCGGCGAGCGGCTGCCCGCCGGGGTCGACGATCGACAGCGTGCCAGGACCCGCAGCGCCATGGGGTGCATTGGCGAACCACAGCCGGCCAAAGCCATTATTGATCGAGATGCCAAGCGGATTGCTCACCGACGGCAGGTCCGCCGTTGTGGCCGAAGGCGTGTTCACGCCATTGAGGAAGGCCGCGCTCTGGGCAGTCACAAGTTGCACCCGGCCGTCCAGGGCGGTTGCCTGTACGCCGGCGAGGGCAAAGTCCGGCGGCAACATCACCAATCCACGGTCGGGATCGATCGACAACACGCTGCCCTCGGGCTCGCCCGCCCGCGCCAATGGCGCCGCGAAGTTGGAGCTGCTGGCAACGAGAACGCGACTCGGATCAAGAATGCGCCCAGGCGCCGTGGCCGCAGCGAACTCCGGCTTGTCATGAAACGGACCTCCGGGATGGAAAACGCCGACCGCACTGACCGCGCCGGCGCCGGGAAGGCCGAGCACGACAATTCGGGCGGCCAAGGCGGGCGGCGGCTCGGCCCATGCCCTGGCTGACAAGAACACAAACCCCGCTGCCACGAACAAAAGCCATCCTGTCATTCGCAGGATCACGTTTGATCTTGGTTGCGGGGTGGGAAAGCCGCGCATGTCGCCTCCTGCAAGCTCTGCCAGAACGCAACGAACGGTTCGTCATACCAAACCCGTTGCTCTTTCTGACATTGCCTAACAAGAATAAGACTACGCAGTGATGAAGCTCACACTACCATGTCGACTGGACTGGAGATGCCGGAAACGTCAGCTTTTCAAATAGGGGCAGCCCAGCCGCTCCATCGACATGAATACTTGATCGGCCGGAATGGTAGCGAGCGGCTTGTAGTAGTCACCCTTGTATTTGCTCTCTTCGGGCGACTTGACCTGCCAGACATGGGTGTCGTGGATATATTTGCCGTCGGCACGGACCGACCCTTTGCCGAATAGCGGATCGTCAGCTGGCATCGCCTTCATCTGGTCGGCCATGGCGCGGCCGCTCGCCTTGGCTCGTTCCACGCCCAGGGCCTGCGCGGCACGCAGGATGTGTAAGGTCGCCGAGTAGGCGCCGGCGTGGAACACCGTCGGCTTGTGCCCCGGAAACTTTGCCTCGAACTTCTCGGCGAAGGCCCGGGTGCCGGCGTTCAGATCCCAGTAGAAGGCCTCGGTGAAGACCACGCCCTGGGCGGTCTGCAGGCCCAGTGCCTCGACGTTGTTGACCGAGAACACCAGCCCGGCGATGCGCCTGCCGCCCTGCAGCAGCCCGAACTCGGCAGCTTGCTTGATGCAGTTGGTAGTATCGTCGCCGGCGTTGGCCATACAGATCACCTTGGCGCCGCTGGCTTGCGCCGCGAGCAGCGCCGACGAAAAATCAGTTGTGCCCGGGAAGGCATATAGCACCCCGCCCAGCACCTTTCCGCCCGAGGCCTCGATGGATTCCGTTGCATAGCCCTGCATCGACCGGCCGCTGATATAGTCGGGCGTGATAAAGAACCAGGTGTCGCCGCCGAGCCTGGTCAGTTCCCGCGCTGTCCCGGCCGAATTCGCCCACAAATCGTAGGTCCAATGGACCTGATTTGGGGTGCAGTATTTGCCGGTGAGGTCCGGCACGCCGGCACCAGTGAAAACCACCAGCTTGTCCTTCTCGCGCGCCACGTTGCCGACCGAGATGGCGGCGGCGGATTGCGGCAGGCCGATCACGCAATCGACGTCGCTGCGATCGTAGAAGCTGCGCGACACCGTGGTCGCGATATCGACCGCGGTGCCCATATCGCCCGACAGCACTTCGGCCTTGAAGTCCGGATGCGCCGCCATGAAGTCGCTGGCGGCAAGCCGGGCGGTGAACAGTGATCCCGGGCCGTCGCCGGCGGCATAGACGCCGGACATGTCGTTGACCAGCGCCAGACGATAGACCGGCGCCCCCGCCGATGCTGCGCGCGGCAGCAGGCCAGCGCCGGCGGCTGCCAACCCCGCTGTGGCAATCAGGCTTCGACGGCGAATATCAACGCGATGGTTCATGGAGTTTCCTGTTCTTTCCATTGTCACAACGCCCACCCGAGGCGATCGCCGTCACCGGCATGAAGTTGCCCAACAAGGCCGATCGGTGAGCGATCGCGTGCCATCAGCCTATTCAGCGTCGTCGTGTCCGAGGCTTCAACTCGCGCCAGGGTGCGGGCGCCATCGGGCAGCCGCAACACGACCGCACCGAAATCAACCGCGCTGTCATGTCGAAAAACCACCGTGAAGGTTTCGACCGTTGCATGGCCTGTGGCGGCCTCCGCGATCACCGGCGCCGGAGCACGGCGGCGGTCGGCTTCGGCCTGGCGGTCATAGGGTTGCAGGATTCTTTCATCCGTCGGCGGTTCGCCCGCCAGCACGATGGCATGGTGCGCGGTGACGAAGCCGCCCTGACCGTAGAGCAAGCCAAGCTCCCCTGGTGCGTCGCGCAGCGTCCGCACCATGCCGGCGCAGGCATGAGTCATGTAGTTGTTCAGCGGCGCGCCGTGAAACGTCAGGCCGCCGGCTGTGGTGAGCGGACGATCCAGCAACAGGCCGAGCTTTCGCCGCGCCATCTTCGGCACACACGGAAAGCAGCTGTAAAGCTCGGCGACACTAAGTTTTTCGGTACCGCCAATTTGCGCCAGCACGGTTTCCAACACCACATCCTGCGCCGGCGCCGATACGAACTGGTCACGCACCATCCAGTCCTTAGGCTCGGTGGCGGACGCGCCGCCGTGAATATGGATCATATGGCGGTCCGCGATGCCGAGCTTGCGGGCATGGGCGACGCTGGTCAGCAGGATAGCGCCACCCTGGTTGACGGCGGGATTGGCGACCATGCGCTTGGGGTAAGGCCAGGCGATCCGCCGGTTGTCCGGCGTTACTGTTTCGACTTCCACGGGCGACAGCCGGGTCCGTATCCAGGCATTCGGATTAGCCGCTGCGACGGCGGAAAAGTCCGACCATATTTTCGAGGATTCCGCCTGGGCTTCGGCAGGGGTTTGGCCCCAGGCATGGGCGGTCGCATTCTCGTACAACGGATAGACGAAGATTGGCTGGTCGATCTTGTGCAGCCGGGCCAGCGGCGACAAGTAACTGCGGCTGCGCGCCGGCAGATAGCCGTCCGACGATACCGGCAGCGCCTCGGCCGACGTCCATGGCAATGCCACGCCGTTGCGTCGTGCCCAGGTGGCGGTGTGCGTCGCCTCGCCGCCAACCACCGCCGCGACCTGGCTCTCACCGCGCGCGATGCGCATCGCCGCCTTATGCAGGAACAGCACCGGCGTGTTGCCGCCGACCTCGCCGTAGTGCCGCCGCGCCGGCGCCATGCCGAGCGCCGCGCAGATATGACCGGGCAGGTCAGCATAGGGCCAGGTGACGGAGTTCACGACGTCGAGGCTGTCGATTTCAGCCAGCAGCGCGGCACCGGCGTCGATTTCGGCCGCGCGCAACGCCGCAATCATCAACGCTGCCGGTTCCAGGCCTTGGGCGGGGTCCACCGGCTGGTCCTTGATTTCGCCGATGCCGACGATGACCGGCGTTCGATCCGGATCCAGCCGCGCCATGATGTTGCCTCGTTTTTCCGATCTGATTGCAGTACCGGGACAAGCTTCTGTCAACCATAGCCGAGCCGGCTGGATCGCGGCCGGCGATCGCCATAAAGCACAGACGCGAATGGCACATCATGCGGGTCGAGAATGACGGAACCGGATTGGCTGCGATGGACGCGTGAGCTGCAAGCGATCGCGCAAACCGGCCTCGCTCTCGTGCGCGACCCCTATGACCGAGAACGCCACGAGATGTTGCCGGCGCTGGCCGCGGAAATGATGAGCGCCAACACCGGCATGCCAGCCGACCGGATCGAGGCGCTGGTTGCAGGTGAGTCCGGCTATGCCACGCCGGAGGTCGATGTCCGCGGCGCCGTGTTTGACCACGAGGGAAAGAGGCTGCTGGTGCGCGAGGTCGCCGATGGCGGGCGTTGGACGCTGCCGGGCGGCTGAGCCGACGTGAACCTCACACCGGCCGAGAACGTGGTCAAGGAAATGCGCGAGGAGAGCGGGTTCGAGGTGACGCCTAGAAAACTCGCGGCGGTGTGGGACCGGACGCGCCAGGGCCACCCGTCGGGCCTGTTTTCCTGCTGCAAGTTCTTCTTCATCTGTGACATCGTCGGTGGCGTTGCAGCGACCGGGCCAGAAACCTCGGCAATCGGCTGGTTCGACGAGGCCACCCTGCCCGCGGATCTATCGCTCGGACCCGTGCTGCCAACTCAGTTGCGGCGCATGTTCGACCATGCGCGTGACCCCGCCTTGCCGACTGACTTCGAGTGACAGCTTGATCCCGCCACATTCTGCGACGTTGCAGCCGGCCGCCGTCACAAAGCGATGATCGTGGACCGGCCGGCCGTGAATTATCAGGTGGTCTCGGCCATGTCGGCGACGCGCAAGCAACGCACCATGCGGCCCGGTTCGGGAATGCGCGCGGCCGGAAAGCCGTCGCGGCAGGCCGGCATCGGTACCGGACATCTCGGGCCAAAGCTGCAACCTGGCGGCAGTCGGCGCAGATCGGGCGGGCTACCCGGAATCGCCACAATATCGAGGCCACGCGATTGGCCATGCACGGTCGAGGCGAGCAGGCCCTGCGTGTAGGGGTGCTGCGGGTTGGCAAGAACCCGCGCCACCGGGCCCTCCTCGACGATCCGGCCGGCATACATCACGGCGATCCGGTCCGCGATCTCGCTGGCGACGCCGAGGTCATGGGTGACGAAGATCGTCGCCATGCCGAGTTCCTTCTGCAACCGGCGCAACAGGATAAGCACCTGCACCTGCACGGTGGCGTCGAGTGCGGTGGTCGGTTCGTCGGCCAGCAGCAGGCGCGGCCCGCAGGACAGTGCCATCGCAATCATCGCGCGCTGGCGCAGCCCGCCCGACAGTTCATGCGGGTAGGCATCCAGCCGGCGCTCGGGCGATGGGATTTTCACCAGTTCGAAAAGCTCGAGCGCGCGTGCCCGTGCCGCCGCGTGGGTTCCGCCAAGATGCGTCCGCACGGTCTCGACGATCTGCGCGCCGACGGTGTAGACCGGATCAAGCGCCGTCATCGGCTCCTGGAAGATCATCGCCGCCAGGCCGCCGCGCAGCGCGCGCAGGCTTTTTCCCTTCAGCGCCAGCACATCTTGCCCCGCGACATGCATCGACCCTGAAACGCGCGCGCGGCCGGGCGGCAGCAGCCGCATCAAGGCACGCAACGTGACGCTCTTGCCCGAACCGGATTCACCAAGGATGCAAAGCACCTCGCTTGGCTTGACGCTGAAGGTCACGCCGTTGACCGCATGCACCGTCGCCTCGCGCGTCACGAAACGGACGTTGAGATCCTCGACCGAAACCAACGGCTCGGCTAGTTCGGCGCCGTGCGACATCATCCCATCCATCAGGCGTTCCCCCTGATCGCTTCGCTGTGGCCGGAGGAAGGGTCCCGCATGTGGCAGGCGACGACGTGGCTGGCGCGATCCTGCCAATCGCCCAGTTCCGGCATCCGCGCCTCGCACACCGCCTCGGCGTGCGGGCATCGGGTGCGAAATCGGCAGCCCGATGGGGGATTTATGGGGCTTGGCGGATCGCCGGTGATCGGCGGCTCCTCGATGCGGTTGGCCGGGTCCATTGATGGCCGCGAGGCAAGCAGCGCCGTGGTGTAGGGATGCAGCGGATTGTCAAAAATCTGGTCCACTGGGCCAAGCTCGA
>JAYTTA010000117.1:0-8520 GCA_043745345.1 Acetobacteraceae bacterium
GCCGCCCAGACGCCCCGGCTGGCCGCGGCCCAGGCGGCCCAGGCGGCACAGGCAACCGAACTCGATCGTGAGCTTGCCGCCGCGGGCGCCGGACGCCGGCAGGCCGACGCCCAGGCCAACGGGGCCGCGCGCCACGCTGCGGAATTATCCGCACGCGCCGAGACTCTTCAGTCGATGATCGTGGCGTTGGAGGACGAACGCCGCCGCGCTGAGGCACTTTCACGTGCCGGGGAACGGCGCGCCGAGCGAGGGCAGCGAAAGATCGCTTCAGCCAGGTCGGTCGAGCCAGCGAATTCGGCCGTGAAATCCGGCAGCCTGCTGCTGGTGCCCGTGGTTGGCGCCGTGGTCAGGCGATGGGGCGATCCGGGCGAGGGTGGACCCTCGACCGGCATAGCATTCCGCGCCGTCGCCGGCGGCCGCGTGGTCGCACCCTGTGGCGGCCGTGTCGTGTTCGGCCAGCCGTTCCGGAGTTTTGGGCTATTAACGATCATCGATTGCGGCGGCGGTTACCATGCCGTGCTGTCAGGCCTCGGCCGACTGGATGTCGCCGCCGGCCAGTCCGTGCAGGCGGGTGAGCCGATCGGCGTGATGGCGGCCGACAAGGTCGGAACCCTATACATCGAACTGCGCAACAACGGCCAGGCGATCGACCCCGCCCCCTGGCTGCGAGGTCGACTCAGCAATTCTTCATAGCTTGAGCTATACTGGTCTGGTCTTATTGGCCCGGTCTCATTGGCCCAGTCTCATTGGATTGTCGTCGCTTCGTAACCAGATAATGTTATGGAGACCTGGAAACAGTCGCCGAGGCACGATGGCTCAGGCAAGATAGCGGCATCTGAAAAACTCAAACCGGCGCACGAGGATCACATCTGAATGGACCAGCGTCCCGCTAAATCCCGCTCCCCTGCCTTTCGTGCCGGCCTGCTGGTCAGCGCAGCCTTCATCGCCGGCCTCGCCATCGGCCCGGTCACCGAAGCCGTCGAACGCCAGTTCGGGTTACGCCTCGGCATCGGCTATCTGGGCATTGAGCGCGCCTTGGCCGACGACAGCGCCACCGACAAGAACCAGATGTACCGGCTGCTGGCCCTGCTCGGCGACGTGATTGAGCGGGTGCGGGCGGATTATGTCGAGCCGGTCAAGGACAAGGAGCTGATCGAGAACGCAGTCAACGGCATGCTGACCGGGCTTGACGCGCACAGCAGCTACATGAACGCCCAGGCGTTCAAGGACATGCAGGTTCAGACCAAGGGAGAGTTCGGCGGCCTTGGTATCGAGGTCCAGCAGGACAACGGCTTCATCAAGGTGGTCAGCCCGATCGACGACACGCCCGCCTCACGCGCCGGCATCAAGCCGGGTGACCTCATCACCGGCATCAACGGCAAGACCGTACAGGGCCTGACCCTGAACGAGGCAGTTGAGAAGATGCGTGGCCCGGCAAACAGCCGCATCACCCTGACCCTGAAGCGGGAAGGCAACGATAAGCCGATTGACGCTGTGATGAATCGCGAGGTCATCAAGTTGACCGTCGTGAAGTCCCGGCTGGAGGGCGGCGACGTCGGCTACATCCGGCTGTCGCAGTTCACCGAGCAGGCCGATACCGCCATCCGGAAAGCCTTCGGCCAGTTGAAGGCCGAGTCCAATGGCCGGCTGCGCGCCATCATCCTTGACCTGCGCAACGACCCCGGCGGCTTGCTCGACCAGGCGGTCGCCGTCGCCAGTGAGTTCATCGACCGTGGCGAGATCGTCTCCACCCGGTCGCGCCGGCCGCAGGACGGCCAGCGCTGGGACGCCAAGGGCGGCGACATCACCGGCGGCCTGCCAATGGTAGTGCTGACCAACGGCGGCTCGGCCTCATCGAGTGAAATCGTCGCCGGCGCGTTGCAGGACCATCGCCGCGCGGTGCTGCTCGGCACCCGTACTTTCGGCAAGGGCTCGGTCCAGACCGTAATCCCGCTGCCCGGCAACGGGGCGATGCGCCTGACCACGGCGCGCTACTATACGCCGTCTGGCCGGTCGATCCAGGGACTTGGCATCGAGCCAGACATCACCGTCGCCGCGACCGCGACCGAGGTTCAGCATTTCGGACCGGAGCGGGAGTCAGACCTCAACCGGGTGCTGACCAACAGCGGCGGCACTCCACAGGCCGCCCTGCCGCCGCGCGCCGACCTGCCCGCGATTGCTAAGGATATCCCTGCCAAGCCGCCCGAGAACTTCCCGGCGTTTGATCCCGCCAAGCCCAGCGCCACCGACTTCCAGCTTCAGCAGGCATTGGTGGTGGCGCGCGCGATGGCCGAATCCAGGCGTGCCAGCAACTAGCCTTTCGTGACCGCGATGCGGATTGGCGGCTGGCGTGGCTTGATCTTGTTCTGGGGTTTCTCCGCCTTTGCCGTGACTGCCGGCGCCGGAGTGCTGCAATGGGCCGGTCCGGTATCGAGTGCTCGGCCCGCCGCGAAAGCGGCCGTGGCAATGCCGCCTCACACATCGTCCGAACATCCTGGTGTGACGCCGGAGCTGGCAACCATTGCATCAGAGAAACCGGGCCGAACCGTGCCAGGACCGATCGCCGATGTGGACCCGGCCTTGTTGGAGCCGGTAAGAACCGTTGCCGACAATCCGCTGCCCCGCATTGCCGCCGACGGCCGCATTTCCGGCCGCGTCTATGCCGGTGCCTTCACGCCAACCCGCGGAAGACCCCGCATCGCTATCATCCTGGTCGGTTTCGGACTCAGCACCGAGGCTGATCAGGACGCGATAGCCAGCCTGCCACCCGGTATCACCCTGGCGATCTCACCCTATGCGCCCGGCCACCCGGCCTCGTTGCAGGCGGCTCGAACCACAGGGCACGAGCTATTGCTGTCTATCCCCATGGAGCCGCAGGGCTTTCCCCTGAACGACCCAGGCGCCCACGCGTTGCTAAGCACCGCCAGCCCGGATGAGAACCACGCCAACCTGCTTTGGGTGCTCGGCCGGTCGATGGGCTATGCCGGCACAATCGGCGCGCTCGGCCCCAGACTTTTCGGCGAGCGTTTCTCTCAGCTCGGCGAGCCGATGAACCGGATGCTGGCCGAGCTTGCCAGCCGCGGCCTGTTCTATGTCGATGCGCGCGTTGCGCCCGGAGGCGAGGCGCCGCCGCTGCCCGCCGCCTGGAGCCGCGCAACCGACCGGATCATCGACGACCCGCCCGGCCGGGCGGGGATCGACGCGAGCCTGACCGAGCTGGAACACGTCGCGACTGACCGCGGCGTAGCGGTCGGGCTGGTCGGCGTCATGACCCCGGTGGTGCTCGACCGACTGAAGGCCTGGTCGCGCGGGCTTGGCGAGCGCGGCATTGAACTCGCCCCCGCCAGCGCCGTGATGCAGGCACCGCCGGACGCCAAGCTGGCAACGGCCCATGAGTAACGCCACGCTGCCGTACCGCCCGAACGTCGGCGCCGTGCTGTTCAACGGCCAAGGTCTGGTCCTTGTCGCCAGGCGGGCCAAATTCCCCAACGCAGAGGGCCCGGCTGGCGGCTGGCAGCTGCCGCAGGGCGGCATCGACGAGCACGAGAACCCACGCGACGCGGTGCTTCGGGAGCTCGCCGAGGAAATCGGCACCGACCACGCAACGATCGCCGGCGAGCATCCGGACTGGCTGACCTACGACCTGCCGTCCGAGCTGATCGGCGTGGCGCTGCACGGGAAGTGGCGCGGCCAGCGACAGCGCTGGTTCGCGCTGCGGTTCACCGGCGTCGATGCCGACATAAGGCTTGACGCTGATCCCCACCCCGAATTCGACGCCTGGCGCTGGGCACGGCTGGCCGAACTTCCCAAACTCGCGGTTGCATTCAAGCGCCCGATCTACAAGGTGCTGGCGACGTCGTTCGCCAGGTTTGCCGTGCCGGGTTGACGAACCCGCCCAGCCCGCCATTCTCCGCGGCGTCAAGCCAAACCGAGAAGGAAGAACCATGGGCAGCATGATCGAACTCACGGCGTCTGACGGACATAAATTCTCCGCCTACACCGCTGGCGCAGCCGATGCGAAGGCCGGCATCGTCGTGGTGCAGGAGATTTTCGGCGTCAACCACCACATCCGCAGCATGGCCGACCGCTATGCCGAGGCCGGTTATTCCGTTATTGCCCCCGCCGTCTACGACCGGGTGCAGCGCAGTTTCGAGGTCGGCTACACCCCGGCCGATATCGAAGCCGGGCGCGATGTGCGCATGAAACTGAACGATGCCCAACTGATGCTCGACATCGAGGCCGCGGCGAAGCAGCTTGGAGGTAAGAAGCTTGGTATTGTCGGCTACTGTTTCGGTGGCAGCGTGGCGTTCTGGGGTGCAACGCGCTCGCATTCTTTCGCGGCGGCGTCAGGCTGGTATGGCGGCGGCATTGCCGGCACCAAGACCGAGGCCGCGAACTGCCCGGTGCAGCTGCATTTCGGCGAAAAGGATGCGTCCATTCCAATGAGCGACGTGGAGGCAATCCGCATGGCTCAGCCGAAGGCGGAAACCTACGTCTATGTCGGCGCCGGGCACGGCTTCGGCTGCGATGAGCGCGGTAGTTTTTCAGCGCCGGACTATGAGCTGGCGCAGAAACGGACGTTGGAGTTCTTTGCAAAGAACCTGAAGTAAGGCCAGGTCTTCGCCCTGGACCTGCCAAGGAGTAGTCGCCTCTTGGACCCCCGGACTTAAGTAGGGGGGATAAAAGGTGCGACTGCCCCTTGGCGGGGTTTGGGGCTGAGCCCCATGCTCACTTAGGCGACAGCACCATGACCATCTGCCGGTTTTCCATCTTCGGCATCTGCTCGACCTTGGTCAGGACCTCAAGCTCAGTCCGAATACGCTCCAGCACCTTGATCCCAATATCTTGGTGGGCCATCTCGCGGCCGCGAAAGCGCAGCGTCACCTTGACCTTGTCGCCTTCGTCGATGAACGACTTCATCGCGCGCATCTTCACCTGATAGTCGTTCTCGTCGATGTTCGGGCGCACCTTGATCTCCTTGATCTCGATGACCTTCTGCTTCTTTTTCGCCTCGTTGCGCTTCTTCTGCTGCTCGTATTTGAACTTGCCGAAGTCGAGGATCTTGACCACCGGCGGCTCGGCGTTCGGGCTGATCTCGAGCAGGTCAAGGCCGATCGAGTAGGCGCGCTGAATCGCCTCGCGGGCGGTCATGACGCCCTGCATCTCGCCTTCCTCGTCGATCAGCCGCACTTGCGCGGAGCGGATATCCTCATTCACGCGGGGCCCGCTATGGGTGGCCGGTGCCGGCATGGGTCCTCGGGCTATCGTATTCTCCTATAGTCGTTGCGTGAGCTCAAACGGGTGGCGTGCATGATTGCGCGCGGAAAACCAGGCTGGACCCAGTTACTTTGGCTATGTTCCCGCCTGAAATCAAGCGAACTCCAAAAAAGCCGGATCACTTTCGCAACAGATCGGGTGGCGTGGCCTCCCGTGCAAGCTGCGCCACCGCATCGTCGAGGTCGAGGAACGTCTGCGCGTCGCCGCCCAGGCGGCGCAGCGCGACAGTGCGGCCCTCGGCCTCGCGACGTCCGACCACAGCCAGGATCGGCACATGCGCCAAACTGTGCTCGCGCACCTTGGCGTTGATCTTCTGGTTGCTGAGGTCGGTGCGCACCGTCAGCCCGGCGCGCGTCAGGGCGGCCGCGATCTCGACGGCGTAGTCGTCGGCGTCGGACACGATGGTCGCGACGACTACCTGGACCGGCGCCAGCCAAAGTGGGAAACGGCCGGCATACTGCTCGATCAGGATGCCGAGGAAGCGTTCGAAGCTGCCGAGGATGGCGCGGTGCAGCATCACCGGACGGTGGCGGGCGCCGTCCTCACCAACATACTCGGCATCCAGCCGATCCGGCAGGATGTAGTCGACCTGTAGGGTGCCGCACTGCCAGTCCCGGCCGATCGCGTCGCGCAGCACGAATTCCAGCTTGGGGCCGTAGAACGCGCCCTCGCCGGGGTTGGTCTCGTATTCGACGCCTGCCAGCACGCAGGCTTCCTTGAGCGCGTTCTCCGCCTTGTCCCAGGTTTCGTCATCGCCGGCGCGCAACGGCGGCCGGTCACTGAACTTCACGCGGAACGTCGGGAAGCCGAAATCCTCATAGACCGAGGCAAGCAGCGTCACGAATTTCGCGGTTTCCGGCGCAACCTGTTCCTCGGTGCAGAAGATGTGCGCGTCGTCCTGGGTGAAGGCGCGCACCCGCATGATGCCGTGCAGCGCGCCCGAGGGCTCGAACCGGTGGCAGGCGCCGAACTCCGCCATCCGCAGCGGCAGCTCGCGGTACGACCGCATGCCCTGGTTGAAGATCTGCACATGGCAGGGGCAGTTCATCGGCTTTAGGGCGAGGAATTTATCTTCGTCCTCGACCTGAACCACGAACATGTGCTCGCGGAACTTGTCCCAGTGGCCGGACGCCTCCCACAGCGAACGGTCGACCAGCTGGGGGGTACGGACCTCCTGGTAGCCGGCATCGTCCAGCCGCCGGCGCATGTAGTCCTCGGCGGTGCGGTAGAGCTTCCAGCCCTTGGGATGCCAGAAGATGCTGCCGACCGCTTCCTCCTGGATATGGAACAGCTCCATGTCGCGGCCGATGCGGCGGTGATCGCGCCTTTCCGCCTCCTCCAACATGTGCAGGTAGGCGTCGAGTTCCTTCTGGTCACGCCAGGCGGTGCCGTAGATGCGGCTGAGCATGGCGTTGCGATGGTCGCCGCGCCAATAGGCGCCAGCGACCTTCATCAGCTTGAACGCCGGGCCGACATCGCCGGTGCCGCGCATGTGCGGGCCGCGGCACAGATCGATCCAGTCGCCCTGGCTGTACATGGTGATCGTCTCCCCAGACGGTAAATCCTGGATCAGCTGCGCCTTGTATTTCTCGCCCTTGTCCACGAAGAACTTGATGCCATCCGTCCGATCGACGACCGAGCGCACGAAAGGCGCGTTGGCCGCGATGATCTCGCGCATGCGAGCTTCGATGGCGCCAAAGTCGTCGGGCGTGAACGGCTCGTTACGGGCGAAATCGTAGTAGAAGCCATTCTCGATCGACGGGCCGATGGTCACCTGGGTGCCGGGAAACAGGTCCTGCACCGCCTGCGCGAGGACATGCGCGGTGTCGTGGCGGATCAGCTCCAGCGCCTCCGGATCGCGCCTGGTGACGAAGGTCACGTTGGCATCGGCGTCGATCGGCGTCGAAATATCAGACAGCTTGCCATCGAGCTTCATCGCCAGCGCGGCTTTCGCGAGGCCCGGGCCGATCGCGGCGGCGACCTCGGTGCCCGTCACGGTGCCGTCGAACCGGCGAACGGAGCCGTCGGGCAGGGTGATGGCGGGCATGGTCGTCTCTCCGATAAAACCGGCCCGTTCTATGGCCTCGCGGCGTGGCGGCCGCAAGCCTCGGCGAGCAACTCCTCATAGACGTCCAAGGTCGCCTCCTGCATGGCGCGCTTGGTGTAGTCCCGCCGCACGGACGCGCGGGTGGCGGCGGCCAGCGCCTCGCGGTCGCCGGGGGGCATCGCCAGCACATGTCGAAGTGCCTGGGCCAGCGCCGCCGGATCGCCCGGCGGCACGCGCCAGCCGGTGACGCCATGCTCAACGGTTTCGACCGGGCCGCCGAGGTCGGAGGCAATCACCGGCCGGCCCATCGCCTGCGCCTCGATCACCACGCGGCCAAAGGCCTCTGGGGTAATCGAGGCGTGGACCACCACATCGGCCAGCATCAGCGCCGCCGGCATGTCGTCGGTGGCACCGACCAGGCGCAGCCTTTCCGAAACATTCCGGCGCGCCGCCTGGCGTAGCAGCCGGCCGGTGATGCGCGCGCCGCCGCCGCCGACCAGCACGCAGATGAATTCCTGGTCGGGCAACATCGCCAGGGCGTCGATCAGCACGGACTGGCCCTTCCAGCCCGCCAGCCGCCCAGGCAGCATGATCACCGGCACGCCGTCCGGCAGCCGCCAGGCCCGGGCCAGGGCCGCCATGCGTTCGCCGGAAACGGTCTCTGGGTTGAATATTTCGACATCGACGCCGCGCGGAATGATCCTGATCCGACCGGCCCCAACGCCGTGCTGCGCCTCGATCCGGCCGGCGATGAACCGGCTGATGGCGATGACGCGCTCGCCTTCCGCCATCACCGCGTTATACCGGCGTTTCCAAGGAAAATTCTCGCGGTAGGCGCCGTGATAGGTGGTGACGAAACGCGCCCCGGTGCGCCGGCAGGCCAGCCAGGCGGACCAGGCCGGCGCGCGCGAACGGGCGTGAACGATCGCCACCCGCTCGGCGCAGATGATATCGCAAAGCCGCGCCGCGTTGCGCCAGATCAAAAATGGATTCTTGGTATCGAGCGGCAGCGTGATGTGACGGCCGCCGACGCGTTCCACGCTGGCCGCCAGCCGGCCGCCGGCGCTGGCGACCAGGGCCACGCCTCCCGAGGCTACGATCGCCTCGGCGATCTCGACTGTGCCGCGCTCGACGCCGCCGGTGCCCAGCGCCGGCAGCACCTGCAGCACCACGGGTTGTTCCGACAATACGTCCTT
>JAYTTA010000118.1:0-2320 GCA_043745345.1 Acetobacteraceae bacterium
ACCAGAGCGGCGCCGCAGATGCCCTGGAGCAGCCGGAAGACGACCATCTGGGTCAGGGACTGCGCCGCGCCGCACATCATCGAGGTGATCGTGAAGCCGACCAGGCAGCTGATAAAAAGATTCTTGCGGCCGAAGCGCACCGCCATCCAGCCGACCGGCGCGGTCATGATCGCGGCGGCGATGACGTAGGAGGTCAGCACCCAGGTGATCTCGTCCGAGGTAGTGCCGAGGCTGCCCTGCATGTAAGGCAACGCAACGTTGGCAATGGTGCTGTCGAGCACCTGCATCAAGGTCGCCATCATGGCGCAGGCGGTGATGATGGCGCGGTTCGGCACGATCGGACTGGCGCCGGCTATGCCGCGCACCGCCGCCGCGCCAGACATCAGCCAGCGGTCCGGGAGACTGGTGGGGGGTCAATGAACTCCATCGTGTCCTTGAGCGTGGGCGCCAGAAACCTCACCGGCGAGGCGAGTGCACCGAGTATGGTCTCATGGCCGACGCCGGGATAGATCCGCGACTGCACGGGGCCGCCCTTGTCGCGGATGCGCTGGGCCAATCGAAGCGTGTTGGCGGGCCGCACCGTGGTGTCGGCGTCGCCAGCGAGCAGCAGCATCGGCGGATTGAGGCCGTCGGCATGGTCAATCGGCTGGGTGAAAGCGATCGCCGGGCCGTTACCGCCGAATATCTTTACCAGCACCGGATCTTCAAGGGGCAGGAAGTCGTAGGGGCCGGCGACGCCGATCATGCCGGCGATGTCAGATGTTTCCATGCCGACACCGGCAAGCCATTGCCGGTCGAGCGCCAGCATGGCGGCGTTGTAGGCGCCGGCGGAGTGCCCCATCAGGAACAGCCGCCTTGGGTCGCCGCCAAATTTTTCGGCGTTGTCGCGTGCCCATCGTGCCGCCAGCGCGCCGTCGCGCAGGAAGTCGGGAAACAGCACCTGCGGATACAGCCGATAGTCGGCGATCACCACGACGCAGCCCCGCGCCGCCAGCGCGGCCCCCGTGAACCGGTACATGGCGCGGTCGCCCATTCGCCAGTTGCCGCCATAAATAAAGAACACGACCGGCGCGCCGACCGTGCCTGGCGGCGTGTAAACGTCGAGTTTTTGGCGGGGATCGTCGCCGTACGGTATGTCGGAGGCCGCCAGCCGGTCGGGCGAGACGCCGTTAAGCACCGCGACCGGCGAGCAGGCGGCAAGCAGCGCCGCCATCGCGGTCACGCCACGGCGGCCGAACTTGCGAAGCTGCAGCGAACTCACCGAATGGCTACCAGCCGTTCACCCGCGGCCACACGGCGACCACTTCGTCGCCCTCAACCACGAAGTAGCGGTCATGCGCGGCCGCAGTCAGGCAGGCATGGTTCGGCGCGATGCGGACATAGCCGCCGACCGGCAGGTCGAAGAGATCGCCGGAGAACTCGATTACGCCATGCTCCTGGTAGGCGCGGCCGATGCAGGCGTCACCGAAGGCGCGCTCGCCGGCGATGTTTAGCACCAGGCCGTAGCCGTAATCCTTCGGCGCCGCCTCGGTGCTGCGATCCTTGGACAAGGCCAGGGCGCCGGCATCGACCACCAGCCGGCCCGCCCCCTCTGCGTTGATCCGGCTGCCGATCACGCTGGCCAGCACGGTCATCGCAATATCGTCCACCGTATGGGTGCCGATCCCGGCCTGAAACAGGTCGCCGAACATGTAGACGCCGGCGCGGATCTCGGTCACGCCCTGGAAGCCGACGGCGTGGCGCGCGGTCGGCGAGCTGCCGACCGAGACAATGGTGCAGGCATGCCCGGCATCGCGCAGACGCTGGGCGGCGCGCACGCAGCCGGAACGTTCGACCTCGGCAATGCCCGCTAGTTCGGCAGGCGACCGTCCGGCATAGCTGTGGCCGGCATGGGTCATAACGCCGGCGAGGTTCGCCCCGAGTTTTTGCGCGAGTTCCAGCAGCGCGTCATCCTCGGGAGCGATGCCGCCGCGGCCCTCGCCGGTGTCGATCTCGATCAATGTCCGGGGCGGCGTGGCGTGGCTGGCGATCGCCAGCGCAATGTGGGAGTCGTCGGTTATCACCAGAATGTCGGCGCCGGCGGCGTTCAGCTTGGCCACCTGCTCAAGCTTTTTGGGGGTGATGCCGACCGCGAGAAGGATGTCGGTGAGGCCATGGGCCGAGAAATACTCGGCCTCGGCCAAGGTCGAGACGGTGATGCCACCAGGCTGCCCGGCCAGTACCAGCCGTGCCACGTCAATCGATTTCGCGGTCTTCATGTGCGGGCGCAGCGGTACCGCGTGGCGGGCCAAGGTTTCGGCCATGGCATCGATGTTGTGCA
>JAYTTA010000119.1:0-2312 GCA_043745345.1 Acetobacteraceae bacterium
GCGGCGCGCAGGATGTCATCGCGCCCGGTTCGCGCCAGGCCGGCGATGACCGGCGTGTCGTCGCGTTGGCCGATCGTGTCGGAGATAGCCTTGACGCTATCGAAGTCGCCGGGAGAGGCGATCGGGAAGCCCGCCTCCATCACGTCAATGCCGAGTTCGGTCAGCGCCTCGGCCATGCGGATCTTCTCGCCGATGTTCATTGAGAAGCCGGGCGACTGCTCGCCGTCGCGAAGCGTGGTGTCAAAGATGATGACGCGGTTATCGTCCAGCTTGCCGAAGCTGGGGTGGGTTATGCTCATATCGGTGTTCCTCGGATTTCGGCTGCGACCACGGGCTCAGGGTACCCCCTGAGCGATGCCGGCGATCAATCGCGCGGCGTCACGCCCAGGGGCGGATAAGTCGAAGGAGGAAGCCGAGCGCCAGCGTCGGCGCGGGAGCGCGGTTGGCGAAGGTCGGGCAGGGCGCGAAAACGTGCACGAACACATCTAAGCGCCGCAGTCGAAATGACGCAAGGGCAGCCTGTAAAAGCTTGCGCGCCCGGTCCAGAGGCCACACGCTTGAAGGATGCAGTCCAGGGCGCGGCCCTGGCGGAGTGCGGGGCAGAGCTCCGTTTCTTTTTAAATTTTTGGAACATTCATGGCAGCCAGAATAATAGCCGTAGAGCCCTTCGACATCGTCGTGTTCGGCGCCAGCGGCGACCTGGCCCAGCGCAAGCTGCTGCCGGCGCTGTACCAACGCGACCTGGCCGGACAGATACCCACTGAAGCCCGGGTCATCGGCGTGTCCCGCCGCCACAACAGCCACGAGGATTTCCGCCGGGCGGCAAGGCGCGCGGTGGCGGCCAACCTGGGCCACGAGCCGGTCGACGAGGCGGGCCTGGAGCGGTTCTGCCAACGGCTGTTCTATGTTCCGGTCGATGTGGCCGCGGAGGCCGGGTGGGCGGAGCTGTTCGACATACTGCGCGGGGGCGAGGCCAGGATCCGGGTTTTCTATCTCGCCACCGCGCCCGAGCTTTTCACCGTCATCGCCGAAAATCTGGGCGCGCACGGGCTGGTGACGCCGCGCAGCCGGCTGGTGGTGGAGAAGCCGATCGGCAAGGACCTAGTCTCGGCGCGCGAGGTCAACGACACCATCGGCCGGGTGTTCCTGGAGCAGAGCATCTACCGGATCGACCATTATCTCGGCAAGGAGACGGTGCAGAACCTGATGGCGCTGCGCTTCGCCAATGCGCTGTTCGAGCCGCTGTGGAACAGCCGGTACATCGACAACGTGCAGATCACGGTGGCCGAGAACATCGGCGTCGAAGGCCGCGGCGACTACTACGACACCGCCGGAGCACTGCGCGACATGGTGCAGAACCACATGCTGCAGCTGCTCTGCCTGGTGGCGATCGAGACCCCGGCCTCGATCGAGGCCGATGCGGTGCGCGACGAGAAGCTAAAGGTGCTGAAGGCGCTGCTGCCGATCGATGATCGCAATGCTTCCGCCTTGACCGTGCGCGGCCAGTACCGTGCTGGCGCCACCGCCCGCGGCTCGGTGCCCGGCTACCTCGATGAGCTAAGTTCCAGCGCCAGCACGACTGAGACCTTCACCGCCATTCGCGCCGAGATCGGCAACTGGCGCTGGGCGGGAGTGCCATTCTACCTACGTACTGGAAAGCGCCTGCCGTCGCGCGTGTCGGAGATCGTGGTGACATTCCGCCCGGTGCCACACTCGGTGTTCGACGGCACCGCCGGCCCGATTACCACCAACCGATTGGTGATAAGGCTGCAGCCCGACGAGGGTGTGAAATTGTGGCTGATGATCAAGGACCCTGGCCCCGGCGGGATGCGGCTGCGCCACGTGCCCTTGGACATGAGTTTCGCCAGCGCCTTTGGGGTACGCAATCCGGATGCCTATGAACGGCTGGTGATGGATGTGGTTCGCGGCAATCAGACCCTATTCATGCGCCGCGACGAGGTCGAGGCGGCGTGGAGCTGGATCGACCCGATCCTCGATGCCTGGCGCGCCTCCGACGAGCTGCCGAAGGGATATACAGCAGGAACCTGGGGACCGTCCGCCGCGATCGCGTTGATCGAGCGCGATGGACGAACGTGGCATGACGAGGATTAGGTGTCTTGAGCTGCTGCCGGTTTGGTGGATACCGAGTGACGTAACCCCCTGATCTTCCTCCAGGAATGAGTAGAGTCCGCCTAAGGAGGAGGCGGGCGTATGAGGAAGTCGAGGTTCCCGGAGGAGCAGATCATCGGCGTGCTGCGGGAGCAGGAGGCCGGGTCGGCGACGGCGGATGTATGCCGCAAGCACGGGATCAG
>JAYTTA010000120.1:0-2311 GCA_043745345.1 Acetobacteraceae bacterium
ACGAGACGATTCCACGCGCTGCCACATCAGAATTCGGTGCCGACACCGACGGCGTGCTACGCGATACCAGCTACGACGCCGCGCGCATCGCCAGGCTTCGCGCCGCCGGAACCATTGGACCCATGAGGAAAAAATAATGAAATTATTTCATTCGATCACGTCGCCGTTTGTGCGCAAGGTCACTGTCTGCGCCAGGGAGCTTGGCCTGGAGGGTCGTCTGGAGCTGCACAAGTCGGGTGCGCACCCGATCAATCGCAACGCCGAGATCGTGGTCGAGAATCCGTTGGGCCAGGTGCCGACGCTGATTTCGGACGAGGGCCTGGCCCTGTACGACAGCCGGGTGGTTTGCGAGTATCTGGATCAGCTTGGAGGCGGTGGCAAGATGTTCCCGCGCGATGGCAGGCGGTGGCAGGCGCTGGTCGAACAGTCCGCCGCCGACGGTTTGCTCGATGCCGGGTTGCTGTGCCGCTATGAGGCCTTGCGCCCTGAGGACCAGCGTTCGAGCGCCTGGATTGGCGGCCAGATGGAGAAGATCACGTCTGCCCTCGACCAGTTCGAGAAGTGGGCGCCCAAGTTCGGTGATCGGGTCGATATCGGCACCATCTCGATTGGCTGCGCGCTGGGCTGGTTCGATTTCCGTTTCGCCAGCCATGATTGGCGTGGCAGCCATCCGGCCTTGGCAACGTGGTTCAAGATTTTTGATGCCCGCCCGGCGATGGCGACGAGCCGACCGTCAGAGTAGCGGCCTACGCAGGACGTGACGTTCGATGCGGCTTGAGCCAGCCCATGTCGGCGCCCGGCTCGCTATCTGTGCTGGGAAGATAAGGCTTCAGATCGAGTAACGGGGTGCCGTTTACGCAGTCGAGGTAGCGCACCTCGAGCCTGCCGTCGGGTAGGATGCGGTCCAGGGCCACGACCGACAGGCCGATCGGGTTGGGGCGGTTGGGGGTGCGGGTCGCGAACACGCCGCGTGGCGTGTTGTCGAATCGCGGCGTCACCTTCCAGCCCTCCGGCTTTGGCTTCTCGCGGTCCAGCCAATAGAGCAGGATCAAATGGGAAAAACCCTCTATTCCATCCAGGCCGGGCAAGAACTCGGGGTTCAGCGTCACCCGGCAGGTCGGCGGCGGCTGCGGCTTGCGGCCGTTGCTTGGGCACTCGGCCAGGGTGCGGAACGGCGTCTCGATGGTTCCGATCGGCGATAGTGTTAGGTTCAACTTTCAAGCTCCCGTTGGTTGATACGGCATGGTCCGGGTCGTGGCCGACATGGCAGGATTGACTTGCCAGCATCGCTCAGATACCTCCCAAATGTCGAAAATATAGAACAACCGGCAAGCGTTGGCGCCAGTGACGGCGACGCCGAAATGGTCGCAAGGCCATGTCGAAAAAAGGAAACGGGAGCGATGCAGTCTGGGCTGGATGTCGCGGAACAAGGTAGTCTGACCAGCCGAGGCGACGCAGGCGCGCTGATGTCGGTGCGCGATGTGGTGGTCCGGTTCGGCGGCGTGCTGGCGGTCGGCGGTGTGTCGTTCGACGTCGGCCACCGTCAGATCTGCGGGCTGATCGGACCCAACGGCGCCGGCAAGACGACCTTGTTCAACTGCATTAGCGGCATCTACAAATACAACGAGGGCGACATACTCTTCGAGGGCAAATCGATCCATGGCACGCCCCGCCACAGGATGGCCGGCGTCGGCATCGGCCGCACCTTTCAAAACGTTGCCTTGTTCAAGACGCTGAGCGTGCGTGACAATATCCTTGTCGGCGCCTTCCATCTCGGCCGTTCCGGTTTTATCGCCAACGCGTTGCGGCTGCCCTTCGTCGAGCGTGAAGACGCGGTGTCCGAGGGCCATATGCGCGACCTTCTGGAGCTGATGGACCTGACCGCGGTGGCGCATCTGCCGGCCGGCGGTCTGCCGTTCGGTTGGCAGAAGCGGGTTGAGCTGGCGCGCGCGCTGATTGGCCAGCCCAAGCTGCTGCTCTTGGACGAGCCTGCGGGCGGCCTCAACCACGGCGAGGTTTCCGAACTAGAAGGTTTGCTGCGCCGCATCCGCGAGCATTTTGAGCTCAGCATCCTGCTGGTCGAGCATCACATGAACTTGGTGATGCGGGTGTCCGATAAAGTTGTGGCACTGGAATTCGGCCGCAAGATCGCCGACGGCACGCCTGAGCAGGTGCGCAATGAGCCGGAGGTGATCCGCGCCTATCTCGGCGATCAGGAGGATGACGCGCATGCAGCCTGATATCACGTCGGCTGACTCGCATCTGGACAGCGCCGGAACGGTTACGCTCTCCGGCTATCCGATGCCGGCGG
>JAYTTA010000121.1:0-8439 GCA_043745345.1 Acetobacteraceae bacterium
CCGGCCGGCCGGCACGGTGGCGCCGATGGATGGCGAACCGGCGACCAGGATGGCGTGCGCCTGGGCCAACTGTGGCAATAACGCGAGCAGCACAATGAGAAATCTGAAACGCGGCAAGCCTGATTCCTTTGGCATAGGCGATGCGCGCATCTAGCCCGCCGCCGGGTTTATGTCCAACGGCTTGGGAGCGCCGCAGGCATTGAAGAAAGGCGGGGGCTCGGTTCCTGACCCCGCCCGGGAAGCGCCCGGGAGCGCATCCCTTAAGTAGGAGGGTTCAAAGGGGCGGCTGCCGCTTTGCGGGTTTGGGCGTAGCAGGCGAAGGTTCCGACTGGCCTGCTTAGGCCAGTTAGAATACCTGCGGAGGGAGAACCCAAGCTTTCTTGCCTGCGGCGAAAGCCCCATGGACGGGCCTTGGGAAACCGGGTGTATTCCGGGCTGAAGATACTGGACCAGACGATGAGCCGCAGACCGCCGGGCAGCCGCGCCGATTATCGCTATTTTCAGGCGTTGACGACGCGGTGGAAGGACAACGACCTGTTCGGCCACGTCAACAACGTCGAGTATCTCTCGTATTTCGACACTGCTGTGACGGTGTTCGAGCTGCGTCATGCCGGCATCGACCTGCTGCGGGGTGAGTTTCGCTGCATGATGGTTGAGACCGGTTGCCGATTTCACCGGTCGGTGGCGTTTCCGGATACGTTGACGATCGGGCTGCGCGTGGCGCATGTCGGCAACAGCTCGTTCAGCTATGATCTTGCAGTATTCCGCGAGGCTGAGGATTTGGCTTCCGCGGAGGGGCGATTTGTCCGGGTGCTGGTCGATCATGCCACGCAGCGGCCGGTTTCGATCCCCGATAGCCTGCGCGAAAGCCTTCTGGCCTATGCCACCGGCGACCTCGCCGAACCCTGATACGGAGCAGAGCAAGTGGATCTCGGGTTGAACGGCCGCCGCGCCATCGTCTGCGCCGCCAGCAAGGGGCTTGGGCGCGCCTGTGCTATGTCGCTGGCGCGCGAGGGAGTCGAGCTGGTGATCACGGCGCGCACAGCGGAGACGCTGGAGGCGACCGCCGCCGAGATCCGCGCCGCGACCGGTGCGCGCGTGACGGCCGTGGTCGGCGATATCACGACCGAGGCCGGTCGAGAGGCGGCGCTGGCCGCCTGCCCCAACCCGGATATCCTGGTCAACAACGCCGGCGGCCCGCCGCGCGGCGATTTTCGCGACTGGACCCGCGAGCACTGGATCGCCGCGGTCGATGCCAACATGCTGACGCCCATTTTCCTGATCAAGGCGGTGGTGGACGGCATGTGCGAGCGGAAGTTCGGCCGCATCGTCAACATCACCTCGGCTTCCGTAAAATCGCCGATCGCCGAGCTTGGCATGAGCAACGGCGCGCGGGCCGGGCTGACCGGGTTCATCGGCGGCCTGGCGCGGCAGGTGGCCCGCCACAACGTGACCATCAATGGCCTGCTGCCGGGGCCGTTTCTGACCGACCGGCTGCGCGGCGGCTTTGCCGATGCGGCCAGGCGGACCAACCGTCCGATCGAGGATGTCATCGCCGAGCGTAGTTCCTCGACCCCGGCCGGCCGCGTCGGCGATCCGGCCGAGTTCGGCGAGGCCTGTGCCTTTCTGTGCGCGGCGTCGTCCGGCTTCATCGTCGGCCAGAATCTTCTGCTGGATGGCGGCGGGTTCAACTCGACCATGGGATAAGTCGGTGCCACAGACCGGATTTCTAATTGCCGCGGCTGTCGCGGTCGGCTTGGCTCAGCCGGCCTCGGCACAGAAATCCGCCGACACGCTGCGGGTCGCCTGGCGTGATGCGATCGTCAACCTCGATCCGTTCTACAACCAGCAGCGCACCGGCATCATCCTGGCCCAGCATGTCTGGGACGGGCTTGTCTATCGCGATCCGGAGACGCTGCGGATCAAGCCGCTGCTGGCGGAGTCCTATCGCCAGGTCGACGACACCACGATCGAGTTCGCGTTGCGCCGGGGCGTGACGTTCCACAACGGCGACGCCTTCACCGCCGACGATGTCGTCTACACCGTCAACACCGTGATCTCGGACGCAAAGGTGTCGGTGCCGGGCAACTTCGCGTTCCTGGCCGGCGCCGAGAAGATCGACGACTACACGGTTCGGGTGAAGCTGAAGCGGGTGTTCCCGGCAGCACTCGAATACCTCGCGATGACTCTGCCGATCTGGCCGAAGACCTATCGCGAGCGGGTCGGAACCGACGAGTACGCGCGCCATCCGGTTGGTGCCGGCCCGTACCGCGTCACCCGGGTCGAGGGTGCCGACGAGATCGATCTGGAGCGCTATGACGGCTACTACGCCGACAGCCCAAAGGGCCGGCCGGCGATCAGGAGGATCGTCATCCACGAGGTTGCCGACGCGCCCGCCGAGATGGCGGAGTTGCTGGCCGGGCGGGCGGATTGGATCTGGAAGTTCAGCGGCGACCAGTTCAACGCGGTCGGGCAGATGCCGAACTTGCAGGCGTTGCGCGGCGACTCGATGCGGGTGGGGTTTCTTGGCCTCGACGCGGCGGGTCGCAGCGGCGCCGGCAACCCGATGACCAAGCTCAAGGTGCGCCAGGCGATCTTCGCCGCGATCGACCGGACGGCGATGACGCGCCAGCTGATGCAGGGCGATGGGCGGCCGCTCGACACGCCGTGCTACCCGACCCAGTTCGGCTGCGACGCGACCGCCACGGTGCACTACGACTACGACCCCGCCCGCGCCCGCGCCCTGCTGGCCGAGGCCGGCTATCCGGACGGCTTCGACACCGAGCTTGTCACCTATGAGCTTCCGCAGCGCACCGGCGCGATCCGGGAGTATCTCAAGGCGGTCGGGATCAACGCGACGGTCATCGACCTGCCGATCGCGGCGCAGCTTGAGCGTGCCGCCGAGGGACGGGTGCCGCTGAACGCCGGCAATTGGGGCAGCTTCTCGATCAACGACGTGTCCGCCATCCTGCCGGTGTACTTCGGCGGCGGCCCGCAGGACTATGCCCGCGATGCCGAGCTGCAGAAGCGGATCGAGGCCGGTGGGGCGACCGGCGACACCGACCAGCGGCGCAAGAACTACTCCGACGCGATCCGCATGATCACCGAGAATGCCTATTGGCTGCCGCTTTACACCTATACTGTCACCTATGGGGTCTCGCGGGAGCTCAACTTCAAGCCGTTTCCGGACGAGTTGCCGCGGTTCTATCTGGCGACCTGGAAGTAGGGCCTGCCGATTGGCGGGCCCCTACACCAAACCAGCTGGGTTGGGCTATACAGCCGGCGTTCTGCGAGAGGATTGCCGTGTCTGAGCTACAGCCAACCTTGGTGACGGGAGCCTCCGGCTTCGTCGGTTCCGCCGTGGCGCGGGTGCTTGCCGCGCGCGGCCATCGGCTGCGGCTGATGGTGAGGCCGACCAGCCGGCGCGACAATCTGGCCGGGGTGGACGCAGAGGTCGTGGTCGGCGACCTGACCGATCCGGCGTCGCTGGCGCGCGCGGTGGCCGGGTGCCGGTATCTGGTCCATGTCGCCGCCGACTATCGCATCTGGGTGCCGGACCCGGCCGCCATGCTGCGCGCCAACGTCGATGGCTCGGTTGCCATCCTGCGCGCGGCGGCGGCGGCCGGGGTCGAGCGCTCGGTCTATTGCAGTTCGGTCGCGGCTTTGGGCCTGCGTGCCGACGGGGTGCCGGGCGACGAGACGACGCCGGTGACCGAGGCGGCGCTGGTCGGGATCTATAAGACGTCGAAGTACCGGGCCGAGCAGGCGGTACTGGCGCTGGCCCGCGGCGGTCAGGACGTGGTGATCGTCAATCCGGCGGCGCCGGTCGGTCCGCGCGACATCAAGCCGACGCCGACGGGGAAGATGATTTTGGATGCGGCGGCTGGCCGGGTTCCCGCCTATGTCGATACCGGGCTGAACGTGGTCCATGTCGATGACGTGGCGGAGGGCCACGCGCTGGCGCTGGAACGCGGCCGGGCCGGCGAGAAGTACATTCTGGGTGGCGAGAATTTCCGGCTGGTGGATCTGTTGACCCTGGTTTGCGAAGTTTCCGGCCAGCGGCCGCCCCGGCTGCGGCTGCCGATCACCGCGGTATGGCCGGCGGCGCTGGCGATGGAGATGCTAGCGCGGCTTGGCGGCCCGCAGCCGCTGATGACACGCGACCATCTGAAGATGGCGCGCAAGAAGATGTTCTATTCCTCGGCCAAGGCCATTTCCGAACTTGGCTACGCCCCGCGCTCGGCGCGTGAGGCGATCGAGGATGCGGTCGCCTGGTTCCGTGCCAAAGGGCTGTTGCGGTGATCTTTCTCGCCGTTCTTTGCGCCATGGTGTGGGCCTGGCTGGTCGGGTTTCATGGCCGTTTTTGGCAGGCGGGCCCAGTTTTAGCGCCGGCGCGGCCCTGGTTTGCGCCGGCGGTCAGAATCATCGTGCCGGCGCGCGATGAGGCGGACTCGATTGGCGCCAGCCTGGCCTCGCTGCTGGCGCAGGATTACAGCGGAAGATTTTCCGTCGTGCTGGTCGATGACGGCAGCAGCGATGGCACCGGTGACATCGCGCGGAGTTTGGCCGATCCGCGGCTTACGGTCGTCACAGGTGCGGCGCGGCCGGAGGGCTGGTCCGGAAAACTGTGGGCGGTGGCGCAGGGCCTGGAGCGGATTGGCGATTTCGACGTTGTCCTGCTGACCGATGCCGACATCGTGCACGACCCGCGCCATCTTTCGGCCCTGGTGGCGCAATCCGAGGCGATCGACGCCGATCTGGTGTCGGAGATGGTCGCGCTGACCTGCGACAGCGTGGCCGAGCGGGCGCTGGTGCCGGCTTTCGTTTACTTTTTTCAACTGCTCTACCCGTTCGGCCGGGTCAACGATCCGCATGATAAAACAGCCGCGGCAGCCGGTGGCACGATGCTAATGCGGCGCCACGCGCTCGACCGCATCGGCGGCATTGCCGCGATCCGCGATGCGCTGATCGACGACGTCGCGCTGGCCCGGACGATAAAACGCGGCGGACGCATCTGGCTCGGCCACTCCGCGCTGGCAAAATCGGTCCGGCCCTACCCCAATGCCGCCGATATCTGGCGGATGGTGGCGCGCACCGCCTATGTTCAGCTGCGCCGGTCGCCGTTTCTGCTGCTGGGGACGACGTTGGCGATGGCTCTGGTCTGGCTGGCGCCGCCGGGGTTGGCGCTGTTAGGCGACGGTGCCTCGCGCTGGTTCGGTGCGGCGGTCTGGGTTGTCTCGGCGGTGAGTTTTTTACCGACGCTTGGCCGGTTCGGGCGGTCGCCGCTGTGGGCGTTGGCGTTGCCGGCGATCGCTTCTTTTTACATGGCGGCGACGGTTGCCTCGGCGTTCCATCATCATTTCGGTCAGGGCGTGGTGTGGAAGCGCCGCGCCTACGGCGAGGTTGACGCATGAGCGACATGGCCATCGCGGAGAACGTCGAGAGCGGGTCGGGCAAGGATCGCGGCGACGAGAACTTTCCGGTCGGCTCGCGGCTGATCCGTGCCGATCTGAGGCCGCACGTGCACGCCTACTACGCGTTCGCGCGCAACGCCGACGACATCGCCGACAGTTCTTTCCTTTCGCCCGACGACAAAGTGCGCCGGCTGGATGTCATGCAGGCGGTCCTGTTGGGCGATCGGGACGACGGATCGCCAAGTGCTTCGTCGCTGCGTGCCAGCCTGGCCGCGACCGGCGTCGATCCGGCGCACGCGACCGACCTGCTGGTCGCCTTTCGCCAGGATGCGACGACGCGGCGATATGGGGATTGGGACGAGCTGATGGACTATTGCCGCGTGTCGGCGATGCCGGTCGGGCGCTACGTGCTCGACCTGCACGGCGAGGACCGGGCGACGCACGCGCCGTCGGATGCGCTGTGCGCCGCGTTGCAGGTGCTCAACCACCTGCAGGATTGTGCCCGCGACCTAGCCGACATGGACCGGTGTTATTTGCCTGTCGATACGATGCAGCGGTTCGATGTTTCCACGGAGGCGCTGTGTGGCAGGCAGGCGACGGCCGGGCTGCGCCGCGTGCTTGATGAGTTGCTTGACCGCGTCGATGTCCTCAACAGACAGGCGGCCGGGCTGCCGCGGCTGGTGCGCTCGCGCGGGTTACGGCTGGAGACCGCGGTGATCTGCGGGCTGGCACGGCGGCTGGCGGCAAAGCTGCGGCGCGGCGATCCGATCGCCGGGCGAGTGGCGCTCGGCAAGCCAGACGGCGTCGCCGCTTTAGTGGCCGCGTTGAGGTATCTGCCGTGAACGCGCTGGCTATGAATGTGGGGGCAGCGGTTTCCGCCAGCGACCTGCGTGTAGTCGAGGCGATCGTGCGCGCCGCCGGAACCTCGTTCCATCGCGGCATGGCGGTGTTGCCGGCAGCCCGGCGGCAGGCAATGTATGCGATCTACGCCTTTTGTCGCATCGTCGACGACATTGCCGACGAGGAGTCGGACTTCGTAACCAAAGTGCCGCGGCTGGCCGCCTGGCGCGAGCACATCGATGCGCTGTATCGCGGCGAGGCGAGCGATCCGGTCACGCGCGCCCTGCTCCGCGCCATCGAGAGTTTCAGTCTCCGTCGGCAGGATTTCTTCGACGTGGTCGACGGCATGCAGATGGACGCGGAGGAGGTGATCGTCGCACCGACCCTGGCGAAGCTTGATCTGTACTGCGACCGGGTTGCCTCCGCAGTTGGCCGGCTGTCGGTTCGCGCCTTCGGCGATGCCTCACCGGCGGCCGACCGGGTTGCGTTCGCCCTCGGCCGGGCGTTGCAACTGACCAACATCCTGCGCGATGTCGCCGAGGATGCGGCGCGCGGCCGGCTCTATCTCCCCGCCGAATTCCTGGCCGATGCCGGCGTGCCGGCCGATGCGGCCGGCGCGCTGGTCCATCCAGCGCTGCCGAAGGTTCGCGCCCGGCTGGCCGCGGTCGCGGAAAGCCAGTTCGCGGCGGCGCGGGCAGAAATGGCGCTGTGCGACCGGCGCGCGATGAAGCCGGCGCGGCTGATGGCGGCGACTTATGCCGCGATCCTGACCCGGCTGCAGGCAACCGACTGGGCCGATCCGAGTTATCGCGCCAGCCTTCCAAAATGGCAGAAGATTTTTCTTGCCCTGCGCCACGGACTGATCTGATGAGCCATTGCCATGTCATCGGCGGAGGCCTGGCGGGCCTGTCGGCGGCGCTGACCCTGTGCGCCGCCGGCCGGGAGGTCACTGTGCATGAGGCCGCTGCCCAGGCCGGTGGGCGCTGCCGCTCGTATTTCGACCGCGAGCTCGGCATCCGGGTCGATAACGGCAATCATCTGCTGTTGTCGGGCAACGAGGACGCGATGGCGTTCATCGACCGCATCGACGCGCGTGGCACTCTGAAGGCACCCGGCGGCGTTTCGGGCGGCCGGGGCAAGGCGTGGTTTCCGTTCATGGACCTGAAGACCGGCCAGCGCTGGACCCTGCGTCCCAACCGCGGCCGCACGCCGTGGTGGATCTTCTCGACCAGGCGACGGGTGCCGAATACCACGCCCACCGACTATCTTCGGCTGTTGGCACTGACCCGGATCACCGACGACCGCAGCGTGGCCGACGCGCTGCGGCACAACACGCTGTACTCGCGGCTGATCGAGCCGCTGGCGATCTCGGCCCTGAACACCAAACCAGAACAAGGTCTGGCGCGGCTGTTTGGCACCGTGATCCGCGAAAGCCTGATGCGCGGCGGCGCCGCCTGCGTGCCGCTGTCGCCGGTGCGCGGCTGGTCGGAATCGCTGATCGACCCGGCGCTGCGGTGGCTGTCTCTGCATGGCGGCCGGGTCGATCTTGGCGCGCGCGTTTCCGCCCTTGAACAGCGGGACCGGACCGTCGTCGGCCTGCGCATCGGCGACGCGACGGTTGTGCTGCCGCGCGGCGAGAGTGTCGTGCTGGCGATATCGGCGCCGGCGGCAGGTCTTCTGGTGCCCGAGATCGAGCTACCGGACGAGTTCGAGGCGATCGTCAACCTGCATTACCGGTTCGAGGCCGAACCGGGCGAGGCCGGCTTCATCGGCCTGGTCGGCGGCTTGGCCGAGTGGGTTTTCGTCAAGCCCGGCCACGTCTCGGTGACCATCAGCGCGGCGCGGGCGATCGTCGAGCAGCCGGCCGAGGTGCTGGCGGAGCGTGTCTGGCCCGAGGTCTGCCGGGCGCTCGGCATCGAGGCGCCACTGCCGGCCTGGCGCGTGGTCAAGGAGAAGCGCGCCACCTTCGCCTGCACGGCAGCCCAGGACCGGCGTCGGCCAGGGACTCGGACCCAGTTCGAAAACCTGGTGCTGGCGGGCGACTGGACCGATACAGGGTTGCCCGCCACGATCGAAGGTGCGATCAAATCCGGCCGGACCGCGGCTGAGCTGCTGCTTGCCACCTGAGCCACGCCGAGAAGTTTTTTGAATTAATGCCTTACGACCTGCTCACTCCGCTGACCGC